>DAOUZV010000022.1 GCA_030665485.1 Chloroflexota bacterium
TCAAGATATTCGACAGAACGACGGCCACAAGCCTGCTGACTGATGGCGGCAAACAGGGCACAAGAGTAATAGGAGCCACCGGGCTCAACTCGCGCACTGGCGAACTGTATATATTCAAGGCCAAAGCCACGGTTATGAGCATGTCGCGCCACTCGCGCAACTGGGCCTTTTCCTCGGAGCTAACGGGCTTAAGCCAGTTCAGGCCAAACATAGTGGGAACCGGATACGCCATGGCCTTCAGAGCGGGGGCACAGTTTACCCTGATGGAACGGTCGGTGCGCGGCAACCTCAGCTTTGGCATCTCTTATCCGTCGTACGGCACGGGCAACGCCATGAACACCTGGTTCCCCTGCAACATAGTCGATGCAAACGGCAAACAGATCCCGTGGACAGACAGAGATGGCAAAGAACTGACCGACTTCTCTCAGCGCACCCACCCCGCCAAAGACCAGCGGCTGTTCGGCGAAAGGGGCATGGCTCATAAATACAGGCGTCCCGATATCACGCCCGATATGCAAGCTCGCGTCAAGAAGGGTGAATTTGCGCTGCCGCTTTATGCTGACCTCACAGGCATGCCTGAGATGGAAAGAAGAGTCATCTGGGGTATGATGGTGGGCAACGAGGGAAGAACCCCCACGCCCATACTAAGAACCTATTCTGAAGCCGGATTCGACTCCGATAAGGACCTGCTGCAGAGCTATCTAATGCTAGGTGGTGACTGGCTGCGAGGCGAAACCCTGCCTCACGTAAGGATAGCAGGAGAAGGACCCGGCGATTCTGGTGGGCTGGTTGTGGATTGGGACCTCAGAACCACGCTTGACGGTCTGTACGCCGCCGGAGACTCACTATTCGCCGGCAACTACCACCACCACGCCGCCGCAACCGGCAGATACGCCGGCAGAAAAGCGGCCGCTTATGCCAAACAAACGAGCGGCACAAAACCGGCGCGCAAGCAGATAGACTATGAAAAAGCCCGCGTCTACACCCCTGTAGAGCGCAAAAGCGGCATCGATTGGAAAGAGCTTAACGCAGGGCTTGCCCGGGTAATGCAGAATTACTGTGGTGAGTACAAGAACGAGGAACTGTTGAATATAGGGCTCACATGGCTTAAAGATATAGAAGAAAACGTAGCTCCCAATCTATATGCAGCCAACCCCCATATACTGATGCGCGCTCTGGGCGTGCTGGACATCCTTACCTGCAATCAGATGATACTTCACACCAGTAAGTTCCGAAAGGCCAGTTCCACCTACCTTGGTTTCAACAGGCTCGATTACCCTGAAAGCGACCCTCCTGCGTATCACAAATGGATAACTATCCATCGGGAAGGCGATTCGGTTAAAACTGGAGAGCTGCCAATCGATTTCTACGGTGATATGGAGAGCAACTACGAGGCGCACAAATAGCCTTATGGAGAATAAACTTTGAGCGAAAAAGCATACGCGATGCCAAATCCGCCAACACCGGGCAGGCCGGTGATATTCAACGCAGACCTTTGTACCGGCTGCAACCGCTGCGTTGAGGTATGCATGACCGATATATTCATCCCCAACCCGGAGAAGGGCAAACCGCCTATCATTATCTATCCTGAGGAGTGCTGGTACGGTGGTGTGTGTGTGGATCACTGTCCGGTTGAGGGCGCCATCACCATGAATCACCCGCTTATGCAGAGGGCGCACTTCAAGCGTAAAGACACTGGAGAGCATTTCTGGGTTTGATGCGGAGGCTTCTGTGATAGAAACCGGAACCGTCAAAAGTGTGTGCGATATCTGCTCCCGAGGCTGCGGTGTCCTCATTGATATAGAAAACGGTGTACCCGTTAAAGTATCCGGCGATCCCAACTGCGCCACAAATCAAGGCAAGCTGTGCATCAAAGGTTTGGCATCACTCGACTACCTCAACCACCCGGATAGGTTAAAACACCCGCTCAAACGTATAGGAAAACGCGGCGAGGGCAAATGGCAGAGCATATCGTGGGACGAGGCGCTTGATGAGATTGCAGGCGCAATGCTCAAGGCAAAAGGCGAATTCGGAGCCGAATCTGTCGCCTTCATGCACGGCGCCGCCAAGGGCTACAGGGACAGCTATCCGGCAAGGCTGGCAAACGTCTTCGGTACACCCAACGTAGCCTGGCAGGGACACGTCTGCGCCGTACCCCGGGCGCTGGGAGCGCAGTTCACCTTCGGCACACCAATGCCCTGCGACTTCGACCATCCACCGGCTTGCGTCGTCGTCTGGGGAGCAAACTACGCGAAAACGCTGCACTATCAATATAATCGATTGACACGAGCCGCGAACAAAGGCTGCAAAATCATCGTGGTAGACCCTCAAAAAATAGCACTGGTGGATAAATCGGCGATATGGCTCAGGGTAAGACCAGGCGCCGACCTAGCGCTGGCGCTTGGCATGATAAACATAATCATAAACGAAGAGATGTACGATAAAGCCTTCGTTGAAAGCTCAACCGTTGGTTTCGAGCAACTGAAAGACCGCGTGCAGCACTATACTCCTGACAAAGTATCGGAGATAACGTGGATACCGGCGGAGTACATCAGACAAGCGACCAGACTCTTTGCCACTATGAAACCGGCATGCATCATACTGGGCAACGGCATCGATCAGGGAGTTAACAGCTTTCAGACGGCACGCGCCGCCGCCATACTCAACGCCATCACCGGCAATATAGATGTCTCGGGCGGGCTAATCAGACCAACGCCAATGCCGCTGGTCAGACGCAAGAGTGCTGATCTGGAGCTGTGGGATAAGCTGCCCGAAGACATGTGGCCCAAAAGAGTCAGCGCCAACCTCAATTTACTACCTTCGATAAGATACATGGCGGGTCAAAGCATCATCAAAGCTATTGTCGATGAAAAGCCTTACTCGATCAAGGTTTTGTACGCTCAGGGCTGCAACCCCCTGCTCACATACGGCAACGCCAACGAAACCTATGAAGCACTAAACAAAGTCAACTTTCTTGCAGTGGCCGATTTGTTCATGACACCAACGGCCGCCTTAGCAGACGTGGTGCTGCCCGCCGCAGGCTATCTTGAGTACGACAGCGTGGAAGCGGCACAGCCTCAACAAAAAGTAGCTAAAGTGGGCCAGTGCAGATCGGACTACCAGATGATAAGTGCGCTTGCCGCAAAGCTGGGACTTAGCGAACACTTCTGGGACAGCGAAGAGGATTGCCTCAACTTCCTGCTCAAGCCATCAGGTTTAACATTCAATCAGTTGCGACAGATGGACAGAGTACCACCCAAAACGCAAACCAAAAAGCAGAGCGGCTTCCCC
Organism: Chloroflexota bacterium; assembly: GCA_030665485.1. Lineage (GTDB taxonomy): Bacteria > Chloroflexota > Dehalococcoidia > JABGRK01 > JABGRK01 > JABGRK01. The sequence goes on from DAOUZV010000022.1 coordinate 3,292, forward strand.
ACGCCATCGGGCAAGATAGAGCTGTACTCAGAAAGGCTGGGACAATGGGGCTACGACCCCGTACCTGCGTATCATGAACAACCAGAAACACCGTACAGCGATCCCGAATTGGCCATAGAGTATCCACTAGTGCTCACAAGCTGGAAAGCGTCCCCCTACCGCCACGGCGGCGGCAGGCAAATCGAGAGGCTGCGCAAACAGCGCCCGGAACCGCTGATAACCATAAACTCCGACACAGCGAACAAGCTGGGCATCGGAAACGGCGACTGGGTATATATTGAGAACAAGCGGGGCATGATAAAGCAGAAGGCAGTACTATCGAGCGACATCGACCCGCGTGTGGTCATCGCCGACTATGGCTGGTGGTTCCCAGAAAAAGGCTCAGTCGACCTGTACGGTTGGTCGGAATCGAACATTAATATTCTGACCGACAACAGCCCGCCCTACAGCCCGGAGATGGGCTCATGCAACTTGCGAGGTATCCTGTGCAAGGTGTACAAAGCCTGAGTCATCGCCCAAGTTGACTCAAGTTCACAGTTATGGTTAAAATATCCCCATAATGAGGGTAATTGCCGGCAAGGCCAAAGGACATCACCTTAAATTCGCAAGCAGCACGCGTCTCCGCCCCACCTCAGATATGATCAAAGGAGCGATATTTTCCGCTTTGGATTCCATGGAGATTGACTATACGAGAGTGCTTGATTTATACGCTGGTACGGGGGCGCTGGGCATCGAGGCGCTAAGCCGCGGTGCAGATTATGCCGACTTCGTCGAACGCGATCCCAGGTTCTGTGACATTATCTGGGATAATCTGGTCAACACCAAGTTTACCGAGCAGGCACATATCTATCGCTCCACAGTAAAAAAAGCGCTCTCCTTCATAAAGGACCGATATATGCTTGTTCTAATGGACCCTCCCTATACAGATAAGACAATTCCCAACATGTTGCAGATTTTGGCAGATTCGCCTATAGTGGGAGAGGGATCAACCATTGTGGTGGAACATGCAGAGCAAAAACTGCTGGAATCCGCTTACGGTTGCTTCCATCGAATTAAGAATATCAATCACGGCGATACGAGTGTTTCCATTTACCAATTTAAGGCAGGAGGTCCGTCTTGATTCATGCGCTTTATCCCGGCACCTTCGACCCTGCGACCTTCGGCCACGTCGATATAGCCAACAGGGCAAAGGGCCTTTTCAGCAAACTAACCATAGCTGTATACGAAACGCCTCCAACAAAAAACATCCTCTTTTCAATAGAAGAGAGGCTGGATATGATGAAAAAGGCCGTTGGGCATCTTGACAACGTGGACGTTATATCGTATTCCTGCCTCACCATAGAGCTGGCCAAAAAGATAGGTGCCAAGGTGCTTATCAGGGGACTGAGGATGGGCTCCGACTTTGACTATGAGTTCGAACTGTCGCTAATGAATAGAAAGATGGCGCCAGAACTTGATACCGTGTGTCTGATGACCAGCCAGGAATACGAGTTCGTCAGCTCCAGTCTCATAAAAGAGGCTGCTAAGCTGGGCGGTGCGCTCAAGGAGTTCGTGCCGGAGCATGTGGCCATGGCCCTTAAGGAAAAATATAACCACCGTGGATAAGCAAATCAGATTGAAAAAACAATAAGGATCAGATGGCACTTATAATCGACTATGATAAATGCACCGGCTGCGGAGCCTGTCAGCCTGCATGCGATACAAACAACGCCATCTACGAAAGTAGGATCCCCGATCCTGAAGAGTGCGAGCACTGCGACGTCTGCATAGGCGTGGATTGCGACTTCTATGCCGAGGGCGATGTCACCTACGTGATCGACCCGGACAGATGCACCAATTGTATACAGGATGCCGAATCTCCCAAGTGCTCCACAGTTTGCCCTGTACACAATTGCATTGTGCCAGATAAATACCATGAAGAAACAGAGGAGCAGTTACTGGAGAAACGGCGTAAAATCAGCGAAGGCGGATAGCAAAACCCAACCGAAATAGTGTATAATGACTTACTTGTAAGCCTAAATACAAGCTAAATAAAGACTTTTAAAAATCAGGAGGAGACAAAACATGGCATACAAAATAACAGAGGAGTGCATAAGTTGCGGCGCTTGCGAATCTGAGTGCGACGTTAACAGTGCTATCACAGAGGGCGAAACCATATTTGAAATCGAAGCCGACAAGTGCACAGAGTGCGTAGGCAATTACGACTCACCCAAGTGCGTCGATGTTTGCCCCATAGATGAAGCAATCGTGCAGGACCCCAAAGAAAGCAAAGAGCAGCTGCTTGAAAAGTGGAAGAAGCTGCATCCAGGCGAAACCCCTAAGTAATAAAGTCCCTTAAAAGCATTGGGAGCAATGGACTTTATCTTCATTGCTCCCATAAAACAATATATAGCCAGCAAGAGACACTGTAAAGATTCCACCATCTGCCATATCAGGCTTCGACTCAACTCGTCTTTCTGATATAATAGGCCTCTATTTACAGTGCAAACGGGAGTAAAAACGAATGGCCCAAAAACCGCTCCTCGTGCTCTTCGATGCCCACGCGCTCATCCATCGGGCTTTTCACGCCATACCACCGCTAACACTTAAAACCGGCCAACCTGTCGGAGCCGTTTTCGGCTTTGCCAGTATGCTGCTCAAAACTCTAAACGATCTCAAACCGACTCACGCCGCTGTTGCCTTCGACAGCGCCGGCCCCACCTTCAGGCATGAGCAGTACGAGGAGTACAAGGCTCATCGCCCCAAAACTCCCGATGAACTTATCGCGCAATTTGCCCCGGCAAGAGAACTGGTGCAAACCTTCAATATGCCCGCCTTCGAGCTGCAGGGATACGAGGCAGATGATCTGCTTGGAACGCTATCCAAACAGGCCAGCGACCACGGCATCGATACCATCATCGTCACCGGTGATACAGATATGCTGCAACTCGTATCACCATATGTACAGGTTATGATGCCCAAGCCGCAAAGATCGTTCAACGATACTATAATTTACGACGAGGCCAAGGTCCAGGAGCGTTACAGCCTTGTGCCCTCGCAGATAGCCGACCTGAAGGGGCTCAAGGGCGACCCGTCCGACAACATAAAAGGCGTGCCCGGTGTAGGTGAAAAAACGGCCACCAAATTGATACAGCAGTTCGGCAGCGTGGAATGTATCTACGAGAAGATCGATGAAGTAGCCCCACAGAGAATCCAGAAAAAGCTTATCGACAATAAAGAGGCAGCGATTCTTAGCAGATGGTTAACCACCATAGCCACTAACGCACCGATCACACTGGATTTAGATGCCTGTCTCATCCATTCCTACAACCGCCAAGATATGGTTGAGCTTTTCCGCAAACTGGAGTTTAACAGCCTGCTTGGCAAGCTGCCGCAAGCCAGTGATAAATACTCAACAACGACAACAGCGGAAGAGGCCAATACCGATGATTACCACCTTGTCGATACAGATGAGGCTTTGGATAAATTGATATCAGAACTTAAGCAAACCGACTCATTCGCCTTTGACACAGAAACAACCAGCATAGATGCTATGCAGGCGGAGTTAGTAGGACTTTCTTTTGCCGCGATACCAGGCAAAGCGTATTACGTACCTGTAGGACACGATTCAGGCACGCAAGTCGAGATAATCAGCGTCATCAACAAACTGAAACCGTTGCTGGAGGACAAAAACAAGGCCAGGATAGCGCACAACGGCAAGTACGACATGACTGTGCTGGCCAACCACGGTATAGCGATGAAAAACCTTGCCTTCGATACCATGATTGCTGCCTATCTGCTTGGCGAAAAATCATTGGGATTAAAGGCACTGGCGTTCGGCAAGCTGAATATCGAGATGACGCCGATTACAAATCTAATCGGCACAGGAGCTAAGCAACTGTCGATGGCACAGGTGGATATAGCCGAGGCCTCAAAATATGCCTGCGCTGACGCCGATATGACGCTGAGGATGGCCAACTTACTCAAACCTGAGCTTGAGAATGAGGGACTTATGCGGCTGTTTACCGAGGTAGAAATGCCGCTGGTGCCCGTATTGCTGCAAATGGAAATGACTGGTGTTGAGATCAACGCAGATTACCTAACCACATTATCACAGACCATGCAACAACAAATATACGACTTAGAGGTGCAGATATCTAACTCCATAGGGCACCAGTTCAATGTAAATTCACCTCAGCAGTTGGCTGCGGTGCTGTTTGACGAGCTCGGTTTGCCCGGATCAAAAAAGCGCTCCACAGACGCCAAGGTTCTTGAGGAGCTAAAAGGACTTCACCCCATAGTGGATCTTATGCTCCAATACCGGCAATTGGCAAAGTTGAAATCCACCTATGTCGATGCCCTGCCATCGCTGATCAATCCCAAAACAGGTAGAATTCATACCAGCTTCAACCAAACACAAACGGCCACTGGCAGGCTTTCATCAAGCAAGCCGAATCTGCAAAACATCCCCGTGGCCAAGCAGGTCAGACAAGCCTTCACACCGAACAAGAATTGCCTGTTTCTTTCGGCGGACTACTCGCAGATAGAACTGCGTATAATGGCACACCTATCTCAGGATGCAGGACTGATGTCCGCATTTGTTAACAACGAGGATATTCACACACAAACCGCAGCAGAGGTATTCGGGGTAAGCAAAGACGACGTGACTGCCGATATGAGAAGGGTTGCCAAGGTTATCAACTTCGGGGTGCTCTACGGCATGAGCAGCTATGGCTTGGTACAGGCCACGGCACTTTCCCGTCAGCAAGCGGGAGAGTTTATAGATACCTATTTTTCCAAATACGCCGGAGTTAAAACATATACGGAATCCACCATAAAAGAGGCCGAAGAAAAGGGCTACGTTCAAACCGTACTTGGTAGAAGACGCTACATTGCAGGAATCAATACCTCTAACTACCAGATAAAATCCGAGGCGCAGAGAATGGCAATCAACATGCCGGTTCAGGGTACCGCCTCCGACATCATTAAAGTAGCAATGATCAAAATACAGCAAAGAATAAACGCTCTTGAACTAAAAACCAGAATGATATTGCAGGTTCACGACGAACTCGTATTTGAAGTCCCGCGGGGTGAACTGATGGAGATAAGAGGCATTGTTCAGGAAATAATGCCCGGCGCAATAAGGCTTAGCGTTCCGGTAAAAGTGGATATCAAGATCGGTAAAAACTGGGGAGAAATGGAACTGTCTTAAGATGCCCGAACTGCCAGAGGTTGAAACAATTAAAAACGACCTTCTGCCCCACCTGCTGGGGCGTTGTTTTACCGCAGTTAACCTGCTATGGGCCAAATCGGTTAAAAAGCCCCCTGCCAAAGAATTTTGCAGCATATTGATTGGCACAACGGTTGACCGACTGTCCAGACGCGGCAAATATCTTATCCTCAGGCTATCAAACAGTTACAATCTCATTATCCATCTGCGCATGAGCGGAACGCTGCTACTGCGCAGATCTAACGCAGAACCAGACCCATATGCCAGAGTAATCTTCGATCTTGACGACGGCAACCAGCTCAGGTTTTGCGACGTGCGCAAGCTGGGTACCATCTACCTTGTTGCGGATGAAAAGTCGATAATACATGACATGGGGCCGGAGCCGCTGGAACCGGCGTTTTCAGCAGAAGTATTGAAGGAACGACTAAAAAAACGCACCGCTCCCATCAAGGCGGTTCTTTGCAACCAAAAAGTAGTTGCGGGTATCGGTAACATGTACGCCGACGAAATACTGCATAATGTGAAAATCCACCCTTTAAAAAAAGCTGCTGGCTTAAGTGACAATGAAATTAAAAAGATCTACAAAGCCACAATCAATGTCTTAAAAACAGCGATCGAAAACAAGGGGGCCACCGTTAGCAACTACAAAAATCCCTCTGGCGAAGCGGGTACGGCTCAAGATTATTTCAAAGTAGCGCACCGCTTCACAAAACCATGTCCAACCTGCGGACCCGAGATTACGAGGATAAAAGTAAGGGGGCGCGGAACATACTTCTGCCCTAAATGTCAGTCGGCAGACTAATCAACAGCGTCCTCATCTAGAAAACCGAGCACCAGCTTGTTAAAAAGGTCACAGTCTCCACTTTGAGGGGAATGCCCGCACAGCGGCATCACTTCCGCCCTGGAGTTAGGCAAAACGCTGCTTGCTATATAGGCCTGCTTCACCGGAAGATAAGGGTCTTTTTCTCCCCATACTATCATTGTGGACACTTCTACCTTTTTAAGCTTTTCCATGAACTCTTTAAAGCCATTTTGGGAGTAGTCCAAATCAAGTGTGGGATAAGTCTGCTTTCTAAAAACCAGTTTGCGCCCCCAGTAAGATACAACCCCTAAAATGTAACCCCATGTGGACAACCTGCCAAACCCAAAGGGAGCAACGGGAATGAGCTTTTCTACTTTATCGGGGTAGCGGTAGGCAAATTCAAGCGCTATGCTACCCCCCAGCGAATGACCCGCCAAGTGCATACGCTTTATATTCAATGCAGAGATGAACCCACCCAGGTAATTAACGAAATCGTCGATGCTATAAACACTTTTCGATTTATCACTCTTGCCAAAACCAACTATATCAGGAGCGATCACCCGGTAATGTTGCGCCAGCGCCCCGATGTTCTTTTCCCAGCTACGCCAATCATTCGCGCCACCATGCAACAACACTAACGGGAAGCCATCGCCCAGCTCAACGTAATGAATGCTGTGATCATCGATTTTGAGCCATTGACTCTCCATCAACTACCTCTTCGCTAGTAGATTGAACCTCAGCAACATCAGGTTCTTCTTCAAGGTTATCGACCGCCCTGCCGAAACGCCTTATCCTCCGTAATATTCTGCGCATGCGTGACGGTGGTTTCCAGGAGCCATCCACCCAGCTCCTTTTTAGCGAGTTGCTGAAAAGCATAGCAAAAACGTTTACAATTTTATGGAGACCAAACCATGCTCCCAGATTAACACCGATCCAAATAGGCCATCCGGTAGTTTCTATAATTACTACCTGCCATGCGCTGGAAAGCACTAAAGTAGTAGCATTCGGCAACTGTTCAGCAATCTGCAGACCAAATATATCCTTTTTAAAGGACCGGCCCGACAGACTGTAGTCTTTTCTGAAAATCAGCCAGTACCCCAGAACATAAACGCTTAAATATCCCGTAGTACTGCCCACCTGGGCAACAACCACGCTCAACAATGTGCCTTTTTCCTCGAGCAAAACGGCAGCAAGAGTTCTCAGCGCAAAGGCGCCAACACCTGCAGACAGTTGAACTAAGAATAACTTACCAGAGAAGTACTTCTTCAGCTTAAGCCATATCTTTTGCTGGGAGTCTCTAAACGAGCGCACCGCACATCACCGTCCCATTTTCTATATGCGACATACTGGCCGATTTAACGTGGTACTGCAACGTCAGATGCGGCAGTTTGTAAAAAGAAATTCACCCACCAATAGACATCGCGACGCGCAATTGACCTTCGTAGCTTGCGCATTCTCCACTTTTGCTCTTGCAAATCCATCTCATACGCTCGGTACATAGCATCAGCTATGCCCTCAATGTCATACGGATTTACGAGCAAAGCGTTCTTGCGGAACTGTATGGCAGAACCAGCGAATTCGCTCAAGATCAACACACCCTTATTATCAGCGTGCGCTGCGCAGTATTCTTTGGCAACCAGATTCATGCCATCCTTCAGCGGCGTAATCACGGCAATATCGGATGCGCGGTAGTAGGCCAAAATCTCGGCCCTTTCGAAATTGCGAAACATATACTGAACAGGAACCCAACCCGGTTGACTAAACTCCCCATTAATCTCTCCAACCAAACCCTCAATCTCAGATAAAAGCGTCTGATAACCCGGGATGTCCTCGCGTGAAGGAACCACTATCTGAATTAATGCAAGCTTATTATGCAAATCACTGTAACGCTCCAGCATGTTTCTAAATGCCCTGAGTTTTTCAGGTATGCCTTTGGAGTAATCCAGACGATCAACGCCCAGCAGAATACATCTATTGTGCATAGCCCGGCGCAACTGGTTGGACATGTTCGCCACCTCCTCGGAGGCCGCTACTGAAGCAAACTCTTTGTAATCTATGCTTATGGGGAAACTGCCAACCTGTATCTTTCGCTTAGGAGTGCTAATGGTGGCCACCTGTCTTCTGGTATCCACCCGAAATCCCCTTAATACAGCCTCCATGCAATAAACAAAGTTGTTCCTGTCACGTGGGGTTTGAAAACCTAGCAGATCGTATTCCAGCAAAGCCTCCAGAATCTGCACACGCCAGGGCATTCTAATAAATGCATCCGGTGACGGAAACGGGATGTGTAAAAAGAAGCCCATTTTATTCTTCACTCCCAACCGGCGCAACTCCTTGGCCACCATCACCAGGTGATAATCCTGAATCCAAATATAGTCATTCGGGCCAATGTTTTCGGCTATAACCTTAGCAAACTTCTGGTTTACAACCTGATATTCATACCAGTACGCCGGATCAAAGTTACAGTTTGACTGAAGATCATGAAACAATGGCCACATTACCTCGTTGGAGAACCCGAAGTAATACAGGTCCAGCTCTTCCTTGTCCAGCGAAATGGATCTCATGGTATAACCCAGCTCATCGCTTGCTCGTGCAAGCAATCCGTCGAGATTAGCCTCTTCCGTTATACCCGGCCAACCTATCCACATACCTTTCCTTTTCTTCAAAACCGATGTAAGAGCAGTTACCAATCCGCCTATGCTTTGACGAAATTGCCACCCGCCATTGTCCTCATCTTTGCTTACAGTAATCGGCAAACGATTGGATACAATCACCAACCGGTCAAAAGTTAAGCTGTAATCTTGTTCACCTTGATGTGACATATGCTAAAGAAGCCTTCACTATTGTACTCATGAATTATCGTTCAGCTAGCATAGCATATGAGAGTGTAAGTAGCAAGCAAAAAGCCTCCGTTCTCGGAGGCTTTATCAGATTTTAAATGGCTCCCCAAGTAGGATTCGAACCTACGACCTAGCGGTTAACAGCCGCCC
>DAOUZV010000100.1 GCA_030665485.1 Chloroflexota bacterium
CGAGTTGTCGGCTTCGTATGTAACAACGCTTGCGATAGTGGATACAACGTATATATTGGTATTCAACTATGTGCCTATAATCGCCCTCTCCTTTCGATAAATACCTCTTCCCACCCTCTGCACCTTGCCTGTCTGCACCAGGTCAGACAACGCCTGTTCCAGAGTAGAGTTTTGTACAGAAAAGATGCTCCAAAATACCCTCAGTGGCAAAATGATGACGAGAAATGCGCTGATTTAGCTACGAAAATGCTGGTGGCAGCGGGTGGATTTGAACCACCGGCCAAGGGCTTATGAGTCCCCTGCTCTGCCTCTGAGCTACGCTGCCAAGCTCGAAAGTCTGTCCAATAATTTTAGCAGTTAAAATTATATCGTTCGTTAAGATAGTGTGTCAAGAAAGGTGGGCTTGGTCGCCAGGACGATAATTGACATAAGGTTGAGATTGCGTGCATGCTCATCGCAGTGGTATTATGGATGCCAGATAGGGTGGAGGTACGTAAAATCGATCAGGAACGCTTAAAACAACTGCTAGCAGACGTGGTTGCGGGCAAGGTGGATATAGAATCAGCCTTGGAGAAATTGCGCAACCTGCCATATGAGGATATAGGTTTTGCCAAGCTGGATCACCACCGCGAACTGAGGCGCGATTTTCCGGAGGTGGTATTTGGGCAGGGCAAGACAAACGAGCAGATTGCTGCCATTGTTGAGAAGATGGCGGCTTCGTCGGATAAAGTGCTTGTGACTAGGGCCAGTGCTGAGTCGTACGAAGCGGTTGCCGGTATCACGTCCGACGCAGTATATAACAAAGTGGCACGCACTATCATCGTCGACCGCTCAAAAAAAGAGGCTTTGCGAGATGGGATTACGGTCCTAAGCGCAGGCACCGCCGACATGCCTGTTGCTGAGGAGGCCGCAGTTACAGCAGAGATCATGGGCAACGTGGTTGATCGTGGCTACGACGTTGGTGTGGCGGGTATACACCGCCTGTTTGATCACCTGCCACGTTTGCGCAAGGCGAGGGTTGTTGTGGTTGTGGCCGGTATGGAGGGGGCGCTTCCCGGCGTAGTCAGCGGCCTGATATCAGTGCCGGTTATTGCAGTGCCCACCAGCTGTGGCTACGGCACCAGCTTTGGCGGCATAGCGCCGCTTCTTACAATGCTCAACAGTTGCTCTCCCGGCGTATCGGTGGTAAACATTGACAACGGTTTTGGCGCCGGATATCTGGCATCACTTATCAATCGAGGTGACAGGGAATAATGAATAAACTGGATCAACTCAAATCTATTGTTAAAGAAATGGGTTCCGTTCTGGTTGCTTTTTCGGGAGGAGTCGACAGTACTTTTCTGGTGAAAGTCATTTACGAGGTCCTTGGTCCTAAATCCTTGGCAGTCATTGCAAAATCGGCAACATATCCTGCACGTGAACTTAAGGTAGCATGCTCCCTGGCCGATGAAATCGGTATTCGGTACACGGTCATTGAGACGGATGAGCTGACTGATTCCTCGTTCCTTACCAATAATAAGGACCGTTGTTATCACTGCAAGCACGAGCTTTTCAGTAAATTAGTGGAGTTCGCCAAGGCAGAGGGTTTAAGCTGTGTGGTTGACGGATCGAATTACGATGATCTGAGCGATTACAGGCCAGGCAGCAAGGCCGCATCCGAATTGGGAGTCCGCAGCCCACTTTGCGAGGCAAGTATCACCAAATCAGAAATCCGGCAATACTCCAAAGAACTGGGGCTATCTACCTGGGACAAGCCTGCTCTGGCATGTCTTGCTTCGCGTTTACCACACGGCACACGGATTACCGTCGAGAATCTGGAACGCGTTGGCAAAGCGGAAGACTGCTTGCGCCAATTGGGACTTAGGCAGGTCAGGGTTAGGCACCACGACGATACGGCACGCATCGAGGTTGATCCTGCTGAAATATCCACTCTGTTAGATGATAGAAAGCGCAAAGCCGCAATCGAGGGGTTGAAAGCGCTGGGTTATACCTATGTTACACTTGATATGGAGGGATACAGACCTTCGGGTATGAGCAATAGCTAGCTGGCAGTTGCAGCTTTTGCCAAACTTCACTAAAATGATTTTATCTTTATAGGTTTTTGATTAGGAGGCCCCGGTGTTACTGGCAGTTGATGTAGGCAATACAAATGTAGTGATTGGTGTGTTCAAGGGTGAGCAGTTGCTGGCAAAATGGCATCTTTTTACTGATATTTACAAGACTGCCGATGAATATACAGTGCTGCTGCGTAACATGCTTTCCGATAAAGACCTTGCCATGGATGATATCAACGGCGCCATCGTTTCCTGCGTTGCGCCACAGTTGCTGTATATATTTGAGGGCTTGTGCAAGCGTTCCTTTGGATTTAGGCCGCTGATAGTTGGGGCGGGCATCAGGACGGGTGTTAAGCTCAATTACGATAATCCTCGCGAAGTGGGTGCCGACAGGGTGGTAAATGCTGTGGCCGCCCATTATCTGTATAAGGAGCAGATGATTGTTATCGATTTCGGCACTGCCACCTCGCTTGAGGTCGTTTCGGCCGATGGCGATTTTCTTGGTGGAGCCGTTGCTCCGGGAATAGGGATATCTGCTGAGGCCTTGTTTAAGCAAACTGCCATGCTGCCAAGAGTAGAGTTGCATAGCCCGGGTCAGGCTATAGGAAAGAATACCGTTGCTGCCGTGCAATCCGGCCTTATCTACGGGTATGTGGGCCTTATAGAAGGGTTGGTTGAGCGTATGAAACGGGAACTGGATGGTGATGCAAAGGTTATTGCCACCGGTGGGCTGGCACCTGTTATTGCCAGGGAGACCAGCGCGATTGATGAGGTGGTTCCCGAGTTGACTCTGGTTGGGTTGAGGTTAATATACGAGCTTAACGTACAGCACCCTCAGCGCAAGAGGGGTGGCTAGTGCTTCAAGATAAGAACATAATCCTCGGCGTAACCGGCAGTATATCGGTTTATAAGGCGGTTGATCTGGCCAGCAAACTGGTTCAGGCAGGAGCGGTGGTAGACGTGGTGATGACGGAGGCCGCCACCGAGTTCGTAAAGCCGATTTCATTCGGTAGCCTTACCAAGAGACCCGTAATTACCGAAATGTTTCCCGATACTACGGATTATAATATCGCACACATATCGCTTTCAGATAGAGCCGATCTGGTGGTCATCTGTCCTGCCACGGCCAACACCATTGCTAAACTGGCAAACGGTATTGCCGATGATATGCTCAGTTGCACTGTATTGGCCACTGAAGCTCCAGTAATCATTGCGCCGGCGATGAATTACCGCATGTACCGCAATGAAGTAACTCAGGAGAACGTCGATAAACTGAAAAGCAGAGGTTTTGTGTTCATCGGGCCCGCCACCGGCCGTCTGGCCAGTGGCGCTGTTGGTCAGGGGCGCTTGATCGAAATTACCGAGGTTCTGGGCGCGATAAGGCAGGTTTTAGGTAAAAGCGGTGACCTGTCCGGTCGAAGAATCGTAGTGACCGCCGGTGGTACGCAGGAACCCATTGATCCGGTGCGGCGTGTGAGCAACCGTTCTTCTGGCAAGATGGGGTATGCCCTTGCCGAGGTGGCGCGTGATCGGGGAGCTAGCGTTGTACTGATCAGCGCGCCCACTTCTTTGCCGGCTCCATACGGCATTGAGTTAGTATCGATTGAAACCGCTCAGCAAATGCACGACGCTGTGGTTAAATCCATAGCTGATGCTGACGCCTTGATTATGGCTGCGGCCGTGGCCGACTATCGTCCCAAGAATATATCGGACAGTAAGATAAAAAAGAGCGATGACTCATTGAATATAGAGCTGGAAAAAACGACCGACATTCTGAGTGTGGTCAATGCTCCGGTTAAGGTTGGTTTTGCTGCCGAAAGCGATGATCTGGAGAGTAACGCCAAAGAGAAACTGGCCAAAAAGAATCTAGATTTAATCATTGCCAACGATATCACTGCCGAAGGCAGTGGATTCGATGCCGATACTAATGAGGTGCTTATCATAGATAGAAGCGGGCAAAAAGAAAAACTGCCACTTATGCCTAAAATAGATGTCGCTCATAAAATCCTGGACAGAGTAGTAGCTTTAATTTCTAAATGAGGATTTAGTCTACGCCAAGGTATGTATTTTGCACCTTTGGATTGCTAGCCATTGCTTTGGCATCCCCTTTCAGTACAACCTGTCCCATTTCAATCAGATATGCCCTGTTGGCTAGCTTGAAACAGAGCCTGGCGTTTTGTCCTACCAGAAGCACCGCAAGCCCCTCCTCGTTTAGCGACTGCAATATATCTGCAACATCTTTGATTACCAGAGGGGACAGTCCCTGCGATGGCTCATCTATTAACAGCAGCTTGGGTCTGCTCATAAGGGAGCGTGCGATGGCGAGTAACATCTGCTGGGCGCCGCTGATCTGCCTGGCATGCTGATGACGCTTTCTGCCCAGTACGGGGAAGCGCTCGTACATTTTCCCAATGTCTTCCTTAATCCCAGAGTCGTCTTTTCTGATAAAAGCCCCCATTTTGAGGTTGTCTTCAATTGTCATCTGCGGGAAAAGTAACCTGCCTTCAGGGCAGTGGGAAACGCCTTTTTTGAGAATGGCGTGTGGCTCCAGACCATCGATACGTTCACCATCGAACCATATCTCTCCGGAGTGAAGTTTTCTTATACCGGAAATCGCCTTCAGTATCGTTGATTTGCCTGTGCCGTTTGAGCCAATGATGGAGACGAACTCGCCCTCATGTACGTCCAGCGAGATTTCTCTTACGATTCTCACAATACCGTCGCGTCTTATATCAAGGTTTTTGCAGCTAAGCAGCACCTTATCGTACTGTTTCACCTCTAGCCAACTCCCTTGTAGGCATCTATAACTTCCTGGTGG
>DAOUZV010000145.1 GCA_030665485.1 Chloroflexota bacterium
GTCCTCCGGCGAGCCAACTCCCATCAGGTAACGCGGCTTATCGTCCGGCAGAAGCGGAACAACCTCCTCAACCATAGCCCAGGTCAAATCTTTGGTTTCACCCACGCTCAGGCCACCAATGGCGTATCCCGGAAAATCAAGCGAGGTGATGAACTTTGAGGATTGTCGACGTAAATCTGGAAATGTACCACCGTGCACAATACCGAACATGGCTTGCTTTTCGTTTGCATGGCTTTTCAGGCAGCGTTCCGCCCAGCGGTGCGTTCTTTTCATAGATTGCCTTATCTCATCAAGTTCGCCCTGATGGTCGGGGCAATCATCAAAGGTCATGATGATGTCGGCTCCCAGATCAGACTGTATCTGCGTTGCCACCTCCGGCGAGAAAAAGTGCTCGCTGCCATCGATGTGCGAGCGGAAGACTACACCATCATCGTTGATCTTGCGCAGATGCCCCAGACTGAGCACTTGAAAACCGCCGCTGTCGGTCAATATCGGCCCGTCCCAGCCCATAAAACTGTGCAACCCACCCAGCTTGGATATAGTCGACAATCCAGGTCGCAGATATATGTGATAGGTGTTGCCCAGGATTATCTTGGCTCCAACCGCCTTTACTTCTTCCGGGGTAAGCGTTTTGACCGCACCTAGAGTGCCCACGGGCATAAAAACAGGCGTGGCAATCTCACCATGCGGAGTGGTGATAGTGCCCGCGCGCGCCGCAGTAGCAGTATCTGTTTTTTGTAAATCGAAGGCGAAATTCATCATCTAAATCCAAAGGGGGCTAAGAGTTTACAAGGTCTTTGATCACATCGAGAACTAGGTCGTCAGGCACATCATCCCTTATCACCGTTTTACCAATTTCCTTAAGCAGCACCCACCGCACCTTTTTGCCTTTAACCTTTTTATCAAGCGCTGTTGCTTTGAGCACATCAGCAGAATCAATGTCCCTGCAATCTATAGGCAGGCCATACTTTTGAAGTACGGCTTTCTGCTTTTTAACGACTTCGCCTGCGATTAGACCCAATCGCTGGCTAATCACAGCAGCGCCCATCATGCCAATGGATACTGCCTCGCCGTGCAAAAAGGTATCATAGCCGGATGCCGTTTCCAGCCCGTGCGTTATCGTATGCCCGTAGTTGAGAATAGTGCGCAGACCCATCTCTTTTTCATCCAGCGAAACCACGCCCGCCTTAATAACAGCGCTGCGGGCCACCGCCTCAACAATTGCACCTCTGTCTAGTTTAACCAGCTTTTGAGACTGACTATCAAGGAATTCGAATAAGTCCGCATCCAGTATAAGTGCGTGCTTGATAAGCTCCGCCCAGCCCGATATTAGCTCGCGCTTAGGTAAAGACTTGAGAGTTTCAACGTCAGACAGAACCAGTCGCGGTTGATAGAAGGAGCCTATTAGGTTTTTGCCTTGCGCGTGATCTACAGCAACCTTACCGCCGATACTGGCATCAACCATAGCAAGCAGACTGGTGGGTACATGTACCAGCGGTAGTCCGCGCAGATAAGTGGCGGCAACGAATCCGGCAAGATCTCCAATAACGCCGCCGCCCAGTGCTACTACCGCACTGCCGCGCTCCACACGTCTTTCCACCATCCAGTCGTATATCTTGACAACAGCATCTAGCGATTTGGACTGCTCCCCTGCCGGTACTATATACGAGCCAACCTCATAACCGGCATCTTTAATGATTTTCTCTACGCGTTTGCCGTATATCTTATAGACGTTATCGTCACTGATAATGCTTACAGATCCGGATAGACCAGCGTCTTTTAATTTAGTGCCAAGTGAGTCGAGGACGCCATAACCAACGGAAACAGGGTAAGCACCACCAGAGGTAACAACCATAGCGGATAAACCGTTTGCATCTATATTAGCGCTGAATATATTGTCCTTGCACCTGATGCCATAGTGCCAGCCGCGTATCACCTCATCACAAACTTCTTCGATGGTCAGATTGTCGGTGCACACCATCCAGTCAGATACTTCATCGTAGAGAGCCTGGCGCTTTTTTTTCAAGGATCTGATATTCTGCATTGGATCATCGCCAGCCAGTAACGGACGAACTTCATCACCGGTGTTGGACGTCAGCCTGTTGTAGATCGTTTCCGGCCTGGCCTTCAGCAATATGACTATGCCGCTGTTTGACATCAGCTCTCTGTTGGCCGGGTCGACAACGACGCCGCCACCGCATGCGATAACAGTCCGAGCATGATTACAGGCCTCCTTGAGCGCAGCCTTTTCGTACTCCCTGAATCTGGGCTCCCCGTCCTCGGCAAATATGCGGTCTATGGGTTTACCCGCCAGCTCCACAATGTGGTTATCGGTATCCGCAAGCCGCCAGCCGAGACGGCGTGCCACTTCACTGCCCACCCGCGTTTTGCCGGTTGCCGAAAAGCCTATCAGGATAATGTTGCGTCCAGCTGCTTTACCCACATCCATGCGCTGTTATCTTACTTCCGTTGATGCCACGTAATTCTGGTAATTGTGCATCGTCTCCGATATATTGTCTCCACCGAATTTTTCCATCATAGCCTCGGCTAGAACCAGTGCCATCATGGCCTCACCCACCACGCCAGCGGCGGGCACTACGCATACGTCGCTGCGTTCATAATGCGCATCAGCCACCTTACCATCTTTAAGGTCAACAGACGGTAATGGTTTGCCCAGAGTGGGTATCGGCTTGACCACCGCCGTTACTTTTATGGCCTCGCCATTGCTCATGCCACCCTCTATGCCGCCAGCATTGTTGGTCTTACGGCGCAGGTCCTCTCCGATGACATCGTGCACTTTGGAGCCACGCAATGCGGCCATATCAAAACCCAAGCCAAAGGAAACGCCCTTAACCGCATTAATACTCATAATCGCCTGAGCTATCTGTCCGTCCAGCTTACGGTCAGGATGCACGTAGCTGCCCAGCCCCACCGGCACGCCCTCCGCCACCACCTCAAAAATACCACCCACCGTATCGCCAGCATCGCGAGCAGCATCGATTTCCTTTATCATATCCTTCTCTGTATCGCTGTCGGCACAATAGACGGACGATGACTCCACTTTGTTCCAGTCAACGGCATCACTGATTTTGGCCCACTTGCCGCCTATGCAAACGGTGTGGCTGTTGATTACTATATTGAATTTATCGAGCAGGCCACGAACCACAGCGGCAGCGGCCACTCTGGCGGCAGTTTCACGGGCGCTGGCACGCTCCAGTACGTTGCGTACATCATCGTGGCCGTACTTCATAACACCAGCAAGATCGGCATGACCCGGGCGCACACGCGTAACCGGTTCTGTCTTACTCTTAACCAGCGATACCGACATAACGCTTTTCCAGTTATCCCAATCTTTGTTGTGTATAAGCATGGATATGGGACTGCCCAGAGTCAGCCCGTGGCGCACGCCGGATATAATCTCGGCACGGTCTTTTTCTATATTCATACGCTCGCCGCGGCCATATCCCCCCTGGCGGCGTTTAAGCTGCCTCGTTATATAATCCTCAGACACGGAAACCCCTGCCGGCATACCCTC
>DAOUZV010000148.1 GCA_030665485.1 Chloroflexota bacterium
GTTCAGCCTCATCTGTCCCGACTACGTTCAGCACTGGGGCAATTGTGCAACGTGAGCAGCAGGGCTGATGGCGGTCGATAAACCTCACAGGGGAGGGCTTATGCTCTCGCATTCCCTCCCGACGCCGGGCCAGCGCCAGGCTTCAAACGATGATTGTTGTTAATGCTCGAATTGAGTCACGGCGAGACAGCTGTGGCAGGTTATAAGTATACGCTCTGAAGACACATTTCAGAAGCAGTAGTTTTCTAATCGATTCAACCTATTCTGTGATTCAGGATACTCCCTCCACAAATGCCATAATGGCTCCCTTTAGTGCCTTGTCCAATTTCCTTAAGCATTCCTCATAATCAGGTGGATCATTCCACCTATCAGACATTGCTTCAAAGCCGTTAAACGGTTTCCTGAATACTTCCTTCTTGGTTTTATTGTCAATTACTATGCCTTTAATCGATGCGAATGCCACAGGCTTGCCCGAAAACACAATAGGAAGTATTCCCGAGTGCGTTCTAGTTACACAAAAATTAAGAATTTCAAGAATATAGACATAATCAGAGTCAAAACTATCCGCTACGTTACTATAAGCGAGTGATCCATCATCAATGAATGCTTTGTCAGTCACATGGATTATTGCATCATGCTGCCTTAAGCTCGATTCGATCCGGTCCAAGAAGTCCTTCTTGATCTTAGGCGGAAGCATTTCTCTACGCAGTTTATTCTTAAGTTCAACATCGGTAATACTGCTTACAACATCAACAAACAGGTAATCCAGTAAGCCTCCTGCATATCTAATTTTGCCATGGTACTGTGCAGAGGCTTGTTCGTGGCTTCTAATCCAGGCAACCCCGATATTTCTTCTATGAGCAATGATGTCTTCTAAAAAGGAAATGTCTCTTTTTTCAATTACTGTTGCTATACGAGATAGGCAAGCAGATTTGATCGCACTTGGCTCTATAAACTTGAAACGTTTGTGAGGATCAAATTCCAAATAATAGACCTTACCTGCTTCAGCGTCAAAATCCCAGCTCCAAAATTCCTCTCGCAATCCGGTTTCAATCTCAGTAAACTCCTTGCCCGGAGTGTCTGGTGTAATGCCGGTCATCGCACTGCCAACACGAAAAGCTGCTTTCCCAATCTCAGAAAAAGCCATATTTCCTAATACACATCTTATCAATCCCGGATCTGCGTAGAATCTATACGTTTCGCACTGATCTAGTCCAAGGGCCACCATATTGCTGCCGCTGCCCGAATACAACCCGATATTGAAGTCAGCAATACCTGAATTAGACAATGTACTCGGGGAGCGGTATAGCTGAATTGTTGCCTTTCTTTTAGCAACTTCACTAATCTCATCTGAATAATAGCCTTTAACTAGTGTACTCTTACCATAGACCATCACTCCTAGATGGCATTCCTTGATCTCTTCTCTTCCTATCTGGTTGCTAACTCCATTGATCTCAATATCGGTGCGACCGCCGAAATGTGTCTTGGCAGTTACCTTGATAAAATAGGTATGGTTCTTCCTTACGTGTATCGTGAACTTCTTTGCCTCTTCGGGTTTAATTGTTGACGCTAAAATTGTGTGATCTCCCGGGTCAAGAAAGAAAAAGTAGTATGCTCTATCAGGCAGGCCAATAGCAGTATTGCCTACGACAACGCCTGGGGGAAAAACATGCCTGCTTCGCTGTAAATATAGACAAGTGCCTTCTGCTCTGGAATATCTATAACTGGTTGAAAAGGCTGTTTTGGGACAGTAGCGCACCCCACAATCGACGTAATGAACGAAAACAAAAGAGATAAAAGGCCAAGACAGAGTATCCATTTCTTCATATTCAGTTCTCCTAAAGCAGAGCAACAGTATTGAACACTTGGTAGCCCGACTCTTTCCAGTCAATCCCGGTGGACGATTTCAAGAATAGGGTTGGTATCATCAGCTGTGTTGAGTCCCCCAATCACCGTGAAAGCTGTGATATCCCACCAATATCACAGAATCCGCCAAATGTCAGATATATTGAGAGTATCACAAGAATAAGAAAACATGTGATATGCAATAGAGCCAACCCAAAAATTTGATGGATTCAAAACTTTCACATGCGCCATATCATATACCTGCCAACCTGTCAAATTTATTCAACAATACATATGGTAATCGAAATATCAATCGGTTTTTCCTAACTAAAATCGATGAACTGCTGTCCGAGGATTGTGCCCTGGCAAAAGACTTAAATCGCCACGCAGTCGGCGATCGATAAGAAAAATATAAAGACACTAATCATCTGCAAACGTTGTGTGGAACGACGTGCCGTCCTGGCGGCACAACAGCATGGCGGCATGCCGTCCAGAAAGCAGAGTCGGTATAACCCCTCCGCCCGGCACCACCCATTGGCCGGCCATAAAGAAATGGTCCAGGCCTGGAAGGGCTCGCTTTACCTGGGTGGTAAAAATCTTATTGGTAATGGCAAAACCTTCAAAGGCTCCCTGACGATTCCGGGTATAGCGCCACCAGGTATAGGGCGTCGCCACGTTGGTCATTTCCACTTGATCTTTGATTCCCGGCCAGACATCATTCAGGCGTTCCAGTACTAGCTCGGCCGTTTTTTCTTTCTCCGCCTTGTAAGCATCTTTACCCTCCCGAAGGTCCTTCCAGGGTTGCCAAGCGGATTCAACCATGACCTGAACAAGGGTTTTTCCTGTAGGTGCACAGTCCGGACAGTAGTTGAATACACGAATCACATAGCAATCATCGGTAAAATAACCGGCTTTTATATTTGATGTTGACTTTAGGATAATTAGCGGTGGTTCATGGGAAAAATCACGGGCCACGCCGTAATTAATCAAGACCACGGGCCTCCACAGGGGCCATTTTTCGTGCATCTCTTTAAGCTGTTTGCTGATGTACTTCCCATCAAGGAAATCATAGAGCGTCGAAAAACCGTCAGCGGCCGATACGATCCGATCGGCCCGGTATTCTTCTCCGTTTGACAGCCGAACACCCACGGCGCGGTCTTTTTCAACCAGTATCTTTTCTACGGTGGCTCGATAAGTGATCTTTCCGCCCAAATCCAAGTAACGCTTTTCCAGAGCGCGGGCAAAACCGCCGGATCCGTCTCTCCGAATAGCCATGTTACCGCCCATCATCACCCCAAGCAGCATCATGACAAAGACTACAGGCACATCTGGCAGGAAGAGGTGCTCAAAGACATGGGCCAGCCAGGGATGCTGGAGCTCCTTTGTGGCCTGATTGACCGGTTGCAAATACCACTTGGAATAGTATCGGATGGTCTTCCGCATTTTGACGATCATTTTCAGTGTGTCCCACCACTTGGCCATATCCGGTGGCTTTTCCATGGATGCGGTCATACTCACACTGCTGAAGGCCTTGGCACCCTTGAGGACTTTGTCGATGAAGGCAGCATCCTGGGGCGAAAGTGCCTTCAATGTTTCAGTGAGTTGGTCCAGGTTCTGTGTGACATCCAGAGAGCGTTTAGCGGCAGGATCAAGAAAGCGGCCGTAGG
>DAOUZV010000010.1 GCA_030665485.1 Chloroflexota bacterium
AGGACGGCGCCGTCCAGCAGGATTTTGCCTTGTGTGGGATGCAGTACCCCGCTGGCAAGCCGTAAAAAAGTGGTTTTGCCAGAACCGTTTGGTCCCACAACTCCCACCATCTGGCCGCTTTCGATCTTCAGGTTGATGTTACTCAGCACCGGCCCGTAGTCTTTGCTGTATGCAAATGATACTTGCTCTGCGTAAAGGCTGCTCAAAATGTGTACTCCCTTTTACTGCGTCTGAGCAGGTATATAAAGAAGGGCGCTCCTATTACTGCGGTAATCGCTCCTACGGGCACCTCCGATGGGGCTATCATTATACGGGCAACCAGATCGGCGATTATTAAAAAGCTTGCGCCAGAGATGGCCGACGCCGGAAGCAGCAGGCGGTGATCAGGTCCTAGGATAAGACGCATGGCATGTGGCGTGATAAGTCCGACAAAACCGATGAGCCCGCTGATGGAAACAGCCGTAGCGGTGAGCAGTGCTCCCAGCGCCAGAAAGATGAGCTTTGCCCTTTCAGTGTTGATACCAAGATGCGCTGCCCCCTCCTCTCCCAGTGAAAATGCATTAAGCTGCCTTGCCAGTAACTGAGTTAAAAAGATGCCTATTATGACTAAAGGTATAATAACGATAAGCTGGTTCCAGTAGATTATGGCAAAACCTCCCATAAGGAAGCGGAATACCGAGGTTAGTTTTTCTTGAAGGCTGGAATTAATTGATATCAGCAGTGTCATTATGCCCGCCAGCATGGAACTGGTGACGAATCCCGCCAGCAGCATGCTTACCACAGGCGTTTTACCGCCGACACGCGCTAGATTGTAGACCAGCAGCACGGTGATCAAAGCACCACAGAAGGCCGCAATGGGGACAACCCCCAAGCTTAAAAAAGCAAAGCTTATGGGGAGCATCATTGCCAGCGTGGCCCCAAGCGCCGCTCCAGCCGAAGTGCCGATGATATAAGGGTCTGCCATGGGGTTTCTCAGCAGCCCCTGAAAGATTACGCCTGCGGATGCAAGAGCTGCACCTACGAAGACCCCAGCTATTACTCTTGGAAGGCGTACATTGAATATTATGGTTTCATGACTGGCTGGCCAGACGGGTTCAAAATTGGTAAACGATATCTTGTTGAGCGTCATTTTGATGATGTTTAAAAGAGAAACATTCACCGGGCCAAAGGCGCAGGATACGATGACACAGGCAAGCAGCAGTATTACCAGTATGGTCAGAACAGATATGATGCGTTTTCTGCTTCTCAATTTAGTACCTATTAGTTGAATTGCCGGGATATGAAGTTAATCGAATTAGTCACCTCATATCCCGGCTTGATGTCGTTGTAGCAGGGCAGTTATACTTCTAGCTCTATATCCGGGTGGATGATGTTTACCAGCGCCTTGATTCCGTCTATAACACGCGGGCCGTTGCGGCTGACCAAGTCAGCATCTAAATCGTAAATCTTCTCCTGATCAACTGCCGTCAGTTGCAGCCAAGCGCCGCCGCGCGCTATCACGGTTTCTTTGGTTTCCCATGGGGAATCACCCAGAATTATCATATCCGGGTCCTGCTCGGTAATATATTCCATGCTTATAAGTGGATTTCCGGAAGATACCGAGATTCCGATATCGGTGCCGCCCGCAAGGTTTATGAGGTTGCTTACGAAGGAACCTGCCCCCGTTGTCCATATACCGTTCCAGTAGCCTGTTTCAAACAGTATGGTTGGCCTTACCCCTGCTGCCGTTTTTACCTTCACTTTGGTGGTGATATCATCGAGCTCTGTTCTCATATCGGCGGTTAGCTCTTTTGCCGTTTCTTCAACGCCTGTTATTTTGCCTATTAGCTCGATATCGGTAAGCAGGTCATCTATATTGTTCGGTGCCAGGATGACAACTGGTATGCCCTGGCTTTCCAGCTTAAGCACCCAGTCCAGTTGATTGTAGCCGAAGCCGAGCACGAAGTCGGGCTCAAGCGCAATCATGGCCTCTAGATTCATGCCGAACGCATCTCCGACCATGGTGCCGTCATCTTTGCTGTATTTTGTGGTTACTTCCACTGGATAGTCACAGACATTGCTTACGCCGACAACTCTATCTCCTAGGCCGAGTGCATAGAGAATTTCGGTGCTGCTGGGTGCCACCGAAACGATTCTTTCTGGTATGGTATCAAAGGTTATGGTTCTGCCAAGCGAATCGCTTACATCGCCGGCAACTTTTACCGCTGTATTGCAGGATAGGGTGGTGCATAGCATCAAGATTAAGGGCGCAATAAGCCACAATGCTTTCTTTAAATTCATGGTAGTCTCCCAAAAGTTAATTAATGAAGAGGCATCAAAAACCCCTCATTCCTGTTGTAACGAGGGGACTTGCTTTAAGGTGATCCGCTCATGTCCAACCCCTTTCCGCGGAGGTCCTTTTAGGACAAAGTCAGGAGGTGGCGTTCTGGCTTCCATGAATTTCATGGTTACAGCAGCGGGACTGCGTCGGACTTTCACCGAACTTGCTATCCACTTTTATCCCTCAGAAGAAGGGACACCCCTGCTTTCGCTATGTGATTTGAGAATATATTAGCATGGCACCGCTTAGAATGCAAATCAATTAATGCAGCATTGACACCATGATTTTAGCTATATATAATAGTGATATCGTATGGCGATAATCGTGTTACGATATACTGCTTAAGGGCGTGCTTATCCCTATGGACGATGCCGGTCTAAATTCAATGACCTCAGGTGAGTACTATGAGCTGTGGATATTGCTACAGCAGGCTCATTATATAATGGGCAAGCTCAGGGAAAAGGAGCTTAAAGAGCTGAATGTTTCTATTACACAGGCAAAGGTTTTGGCCATTATCAAGTCACTTGATTCTCCCGCAACTCCTGCCGAAATAGCACGGCACGTTTTAAGAGCACCACACACCGTTTCCGAACTGATAAGCAGGATGGCGGCTCAGGGACTGGTGAGGAAAGTTAAGGATTTGGACAGAAAGAACATGGTGAGAATAGAGATCACCGCAAAAGGGGAGCAGGTATATCAAGAGTCCAAGAAGATGAAATATGTCTCTGAAGCAGTGTCGCAGTTGCTTGCGGCAGATCGTAAAAACCTGAGTACTTACCTGATGCGCTTAAGAGACCTTGCCAGTGAGAAGGTATGAATATGACGGCTGTGGGTTTGAGCATTGCCGTTTATAATATCACATGAATTAGCAACGGAGGATTGAAATGCGCAAGAAAGTATCGGTAGTAGGTACAGGAAACGTCGGGTCTGCGCTGGGTCAGAGAATAGGGCAGTTGGACTTTGCCGACGTGGTATTGCTGGATACTATCGAGGGGATGCCGCAGGGTAAGGCTATTGACATGATGCATTCCCATCCCATCGTCGGCTCACACGCAAAAATCATTGGGACAAATGGATACGAGGAGACCGCAAACTCCGACCTTGTAGTAATTGTGGCAAGGTCCAAGCCTCTGGGAACGTCAGGTGGGCCTCAGGCGAGCGGTGGACGCAACCGGTTGCTCCGTGAGAACTTGGCGATGATCAAGGGTATTACAGAACAGGTGGTTAAGCATTCGCCCGATTGTGTAATTATAGTCGTGACCAATCCGGTTGATGCCATGGCATGGGCGGTGCGCCACTTTACCGGATTTTCCAAGAATCGGGTAATGGGATTGTCGGGCATGCTGGATACGGCCAGATTCAGGGCGATACTAGCGGCCGAGCTTGATGTTTCGGTTGAAGATGTCTCTGCCTGCATTCTCGGTGAGCATGGCCCCAATATGGTGCCGATCACAAGGCTTACCCGCATAGGCGTTGTGCCTGTTAAGGAACTTCTGTCTAAGGACAGGCTGGATGAGATTGTGGAGAGAACAAAGATTGCTGCCGGGGAGGTTGTCAAAAAGTTAAAGACAGTTACACCGTATTACGCTCCGGCGATGGCAATAGCCGAGATGGCAGAATCAATAATCCTGGACAAAAAACGCATACTGCCGGTATCCGCTTATCTTGAGGGTGAGTACGATATGAATGGAATATTTATTGACGTTCCCGCCAAGATCGGTGCAGGTGGTGTTGAGCACGTATATGAGGTAATGCTTACTCCTGAAGAGCAGTCGCAACTAAATAAGTCGGCGCAGTCGGTGCGGGAGCAGGTAAATTTGATGAAGTTGAAATAAATATATATAACATAAATATGAAGGAGACGACATCAATATGTACAAAGGAGTAATGGGCAAGATACTTTACGTGGACCTTTCTAGCGGAAAGATCGAGATCGAGGAGCCGGATGAGCAGATGTACCGCGATTTTCTGGGCGGATATGGACTGGGTGCCAGGGTATTATTCTCGCGTCAAAAAGCGAAAGTAGACCCTCTGGGCCCCGATAATATGATAGGTTTTATTTCCGGCGTACTGACCGGTACACCTACGCCGCTGGGCAACAGGTATATGGTGGTAACCAAGTCACCGCTTACCGGTGGCTGGGGCGATGCCAACTCAGGCGGAGATTTTGGACCGTATTTGAAGTTTGCAGGTTATGATGCCGTATTCTTCAGCGGGGCATCGGACAAGCCTGTGTATTTATCGATCAACGATGGCAAGGCTGAAATCAAGGATGCATCGCATTTGTGGGGCAAGGATGCTATAGAGACTGAAGATGTGCTGAAAAGTGAGCTTGGCAAGGATGTAAGAGTTGCCTGCATCGGGCCGTCCGGTGAGACCAAGTCTCTCATCGCCTGCATAGTCAATGACAAAGGGCGTGTTGCCGGACGTGCCGGACTGGGCGCCGTCATGGGTGCAAAGAAGCTGAAGGCGGTTGCCGTACAGGGAAAAGTAAAAGTCGAAGTAGCCAACGAGGAAGAAGTTGCCCGCTTGAGGAAAGAAAGCCTTGAAACCATTAAAGGACTTGCATTTGCGCAGCGCATGCAGAAGGCCGGTGGAACATCGGCGTTTACCGATGGCATGATTCTTCGCGGTGAGGCTCCGGTTAAAAACTGGGCCGGTGCCGGGCCCATAGATTTTCCTGAGGCGGAAAAGCTGGCCGGTTCTTTGGTGCTGGAGCGCATGCAGAAGAAGTATGGTTGCTGGCGCTGCCCCGTTGCCTGCGGTGGAATTATGAAAGAGGGTACGGGAGAGTATAAATATGCAGAGGGCACACACAAGCCGGAGTATGAGACTGAGGGTGCGTTTGGCAGTATGTGCTTAAACTCTAACCTGGAATCGATAATTAAGGCCAGTGATTTATGCAATCGCTACGGTTTTGATACCATATCGGCGGGTGCCACAATTGCTTTTGCCATGGAGTGCTATGAAAACGGCCTCATTACCAAGGAAGACACTGGAGGCATTGAGCTGACGTGGGGCAATCACGACGCTATAGTCAAAATCACCGAACTAATGGGGAAGAGAGAAGGATTTGGTGCAGTACTGGCCGATGGCTCCAAGGTTGCGGCCGAGAAAATAGGCAAGGGCGCTGAGCAGTACACCGTACATGTAGCCGGACAGGAACCGGCAATGCATGATCCCAAAAACTCGCCGCGTTTTGCCACTGGATACATGATGGATGCTGCACCGGGCCGTCATACACAGAGTGGCGCCGACCTGGTTGAGGGAGAAGAGCAGAAGAAGGCCAACACATACTGCCAGGCATACAACTCCGCTGGCATGTGCATGTGGGGTGCCAGCTGGCTGGGCAGTGGAACCATTGCCGAGTATCTGACAGCCGTTACCGGTTATGAGTACAGCCTGGATAAAATGCTTGAGGCCGGAGAAAAGATTTCAAACATCCGGCAGGCATTTACCGTAAGAGAGGGAATCAATCCGCTGCAGCGAAAGGTATCCGGCAGGTTCCTTGGATATCCGCCACTGACTGAAGGGCCGCTGGCGGGCAAGAGTGTGGACATAGATGTCAGGCTTGCGGAGTACCTCAAAGCAATGGATTGGGATGCGAAAACGGGCGTACCGAGCAAGGCCAAGCTGGAGCAGCTGGGTATGGCCGATGTGGCCGCTGAGCTCTAGTCGAATTATAGTCGAAACTAAATCTAAAGGTTGATATCATGGAAGTTCTTGGAATTTCCGGTAGCCCGAGGCAGGGAGGGAACACCGAGTTACTGCTTAAGCATGCGCTTGAACCGTTCCGAGATAAAGGGTGGACAGTTACAGAGTTCTATTTGAGCAACCGCAGTGTTGCGCCCTGTGATGGCTGTGATATATGTTGGGAGACCGGCGAATGTGTTATTCGAGATGACATGGATTTGCTGTATGAGAAGTTTGTCAGTTGCGACGCCATCATCATCGGCTCCCCGGTCTATTATAGAAACGTTTCGGCTCAGCTCAAGGCGGTGTTTGACAGGCATCACGCCCTTTTTAAAAATAAACCTCTAATCGGAAAAGCCGGCGGAGCAATAGTTGTAGGTCGTGGTGCATCTGGAGGCCAAAGCTTGGCTCTGACCATTATCTATAATTTCATTCTTTCTTCCGGGGCTCTGGCTGTTCCCGGGCAGCGCAATGGGCTATCTGTCGTTGCCGATAAACCGGGAGACGTTCTTAAACAGCCGGAAAGATTGAAACAGGCTAGGGTACTTGGCCAGAACGTGCTCAAGTATGCGGAACTTATTCGATTGGAATCTAAGTAAGAGGTTTACCACATGCAAAAAATCGTATTGCCTCAACTGGCGTGGTACGGGCCAAAAGAGCTTGTGCTTGATTTGCCCGACTCATGGGATGTGGAAATATGCAATATCGCCGGCTATAATCGCCCCGCCTTAAGTGCCGACCAGATAAGGGATGCAATAGCCAGGCCAATAGATAGGCCACCGTTGCGGGAGCTGGCCAAAGGTAAAAAGGACGTTGTCATCATTTTCGATGACCTTACCCGCGGCACCAGGTCGGCCGATATCATCCCGCATATACTCGAAGAGCTGGCTCAGGCTGGCATAGAAGATAACAACATCAAATTGATCTGCGGACTGGGTGCACACGCGCCGCTGAGCCGTATAGACCTTGCCAAAAAAGTGGGTGAGGATGTAATCGCCAGATACACCGTTTACAACCACAACGCTTTTGACAATTGCGCCTATGTGGGTACCACCAGCTATGGCAATAAGGTTCACATCAATTCTGAGGTTGTTGATTGTGATCTCAAAATAACCATTGGTTCCATGGCGCCGCATCCCTTTGCCGTATTCAGCGGGGCGGGCAAGATCATCTTGCCCGCGGTGTCTTCCATCGAAACTATACTTTTCAATCACACTATGCCGCTTACCGATGAGATGAGGGCTAACTGGGATATTAACGTGCGCCGACTGGATATGGAGGAGGCATCTGCCTTCGCCAAGGTAGATGTGATGGTAGACTGTATAATGAACATGTGGGGCGAAACGGTATCGCTTTATGCCGGTGCGCCTGTGTCCGTACGTGAAGCGGCGATAGTTGAGGCCAGAAAGCATTATCTTGCGCGGAGGACTGAGGACAAGGATATCGTTATTACCAACGCCTACACCAAGGCCAGTGAGGGGGCGGTGGTTTTGAGAACCAGCTTTGGTTCAGTGAGCAAGCGTGGCGGTGATTTGGTGCTGGTGGCGAATGCTCCTGGCGGGCAGGTGAGCCACTACCTCATAGGCAGTTGGGGGCATTGCGATGATGGCGAGTGCCGAAAACTTAGACTGCCGATTCCCGATCTGGAGCTCCCCGCGCATCTTAAGCATCTGATCCGGTACAACGAATACCCAGAAATCTCCAGCATGAGGCGTTTTAAGCCAAAGGATAAGGTAGCGGCTATGAGCAATTGGGGTGATGTACTGGAATTGCTCGAGAAGTCGCATAGAGATGGGGCGAAGGTGGTCGTTTATCCCAGTGCTGATATTCAGTATTTTGGCTCTTAAGTCCAGAAGGTTACGCGCTGCTTTTTGCTTAAGTTTTTGAGACCTTTTTGAGTATCGCTGGCTATGCGTTCCTTGTCGCTGTTGTTGAGCCTGTATTTGAACAGCCAGTAGGTAAACTCCGCCGATTTTTCAATGGAATCCTCTGTGTACTTGCTGTTGCCGTTGAAATGGCTTACAAGCGATTCTTTGTCCTTGCCATAGATTCTCTTGTATGTATCCTCGAATTCGCGCGGGTCCTGGCAGCAGGGGTACATTTTCAGCTCCTTGTTTACCTGTTTTTGAACGGCAGATATCAGGGCGTTTTCAACCGTGATGCCGTAGAAGTAGTTTAGATATGCTTTATATTTGGTATCGCCGATAAGTTCCTTGAACTGTTCATGCGTAATCTGCAGGGGCGGTTGATTGTTTTTGAGAAAAGCGGCTTTTCCCTTTGCTGGTACTAATCCGTTTGCTAATTGAAGCAAGCGCCTGGCTAACAATCGCAAATCAAAGGCCTCGCCGCCGATAAGATAGCGATAGCTTTGGCCATCCACGTTCTCTTGCCCATCCTCCCACAGCGCTATGGCCTCCAGCAACGCCGTATACCAATGCTTACCCTCTACTATGGACTGCCTTAAGTGGCTTATAGCCTTGTTGTCCTCTTGAATGGAGCTTTCCAAAAGAAATCCCTCCTATATATTCTACCATGAATTGGGGTTGGTGGGAGTAACCTATCGATTATTTTCGATACTGCGCAAAATGCTTTGAACCATCTTTGTGCCAACACGTGGCAGGCTGGCAACGCGGCCGTCTCCTATCGCGTGTTTTAGCTCATCTACGTTGGTGATGTGCAGTTCGTTGTAGAGGAGTGCTGCCAGTTTTGGGCCTATACCCGGCACGTCCATGAGATCGATGGTGCCCTGCGGGAATTCTGCTCTTACCCTCTCATACAAATCCATTTTGCCGGTGGTTACGAGCCGGGTGATTTTATTAGCGATTGCTTCACCCACACCTGGGATATCTTTTAGCTTCCGCTCATGTGCTAGCTGTTCGATATCGGCTGGCAGTTGTTTGATAACTCTGGCGGCTTTGCGGTAGGCCTGCGTTTTGAAGGATAATTCGCCTTTTAGCTCAAGAAGGTTGGCAAGTCTTTCGAATGTCGCCGCAATATCTGCGTTTTGCATTGCATATGCCTTAGATGGGATTAGCCTTGTTGCCCGCAGCAGTGTTTGTATTTTTTACCGGAGCCGCAGGGACAGGGGTCGTTACGTCCTATCTTGACGGCCTTTATTGGAGCCTTGGCTTTTGCTCCAGCCTTGTTGGATCGCATGGATTGAGTTGGCGCCTGCTGCACGCCCGGTTTGACCAGGCTGGCGCGGTAGATATTGTGCACTATGGTTTGCTGGATGGCATCCTGCAGGCTTTCGTACATGGAAAGAGCCTCTTTTTTATACGCCGCCAGCGGGTCTCTCTGTCCGTAGGACAGAAGGCCGATTCCCTGACGTACGCTTTCCATCTCGGTCAGGTAATTGACCCAGTGCCTGTCTATGGTGCGCAGCATGAGCAGACGTTCCAGCTTGCGCATATCTTCCGAACCCATCTCCTGCTCGCGTTTCTCGTACTGCTCGTTTGCATAATCGATAAGCGTTTCTTCTATTTCTTCCAGACTGAGCTTGGCCAGATAATGAGCGTTTATTTTTGCATCCAGGGGCATTATTGCGCCAATGTCGCTGACCAGACCCTGATAATTCCTGTCATCCGGCCTGCCTGTAAGGTGGTTTTCCATTAGCAGTTGAGTTTCATCTTTCACCATGGGCAGAATATTTGCTTTGAGATCGGCGCCGCCTAATATCTTGTCCCTTTCCGAGTAAATTATCTCGCGCTGCTTGTTCATCACATCATCGTAATCAATCAGATGCTTGCGGATGTCGAAGTTGTAGCCCTCTACCCTGGTCTGCGAGCTGTTTATGGCGCGATTGATGATACGATGGCGGATGGGCTGGTCCTCATCGCCTCCCCCTGCCCATCCGAGAATGCTCTTTATACGGTCTCCGCCGAATCTGCGCATCACCTCATCTTCTAGGGACAGGAAGAAACGGGAGCTTCCGGCATCACCCTGACGTCCGGAACGGCCCCTGAGCTGGTTATCGATGCGGCGTGCCTCATGGCGCTCGGTGCCGACGATGTGCAGCCCGCCCAGCTTGATAACCATGTCGTGCTCTCTTTCCCACTCGTCTTTGGTCATATCCACGCTGGCCGGGTTTCCGCCGAGCATTATATCCACGCCGCGACCGGCCATGTTGGTGGCGATAGTCACGGCGCCTTCTCTGCCCGCCTGGGCTATGATGGTTGCCTCCTGCTCGTGATACTTGGCATTTAGAACGTTGTGCTTGATGCCTCTGCGTTTTAGCATCTCACCCAGATGCTCGGACCTGTCGATGGCCACCGTGCCTACCAGCACGGGCCTGCCCTGTTTATGATGATCTTCGATTTCATCTACGATAGCGTTGAACTTGGCCTTCTCCGTTTTGTATATCTGATCGGCATCGTCTTCTCTGACCATCGGTTTGTTGGTGGGTATGACCAATACCTCAAGCTTGTATATTTTGTAGAACTCCTCTGCCTCGGTCACTGCGGTGCCGGTCATGCCCGCCAGCTTGGGGTAAAGACGGAAGTAATTCTGGAATGTTATGGTGGCCATTGTAAGGCTTTCTCTTTGTACCTTCACCCCTTCTTTGGCCTCTATTGACTGGTGCAGCCCCTCTGAATAGCGCCGTCCGAACATGAGCCGGCCGGTAAAGTCGTCAACTATTACCACCTCGCCATCTTTCACCACGTAGTCGCGATCTTTTCTGAAGATGATGTGCGCTTTAAGAGCGTTTTCCATATAGCGGGTCAGCTTGTAGTTTGCCGGGTCATAGATGTTATCTATACCCAGCAGTTTTTCCACCTTGGTGATGCCGGGTTCTAAGATGCTCACCGCTCTCGACTTTTCATCAACGGTGTAGTCCTCCTCCGCTTTCAGTCTGGGCACTACTTTTGCAAATGTTTTATATGTGTCGCCGGACTCCTCCGCTGGTGCGCTGATGATCAGCGGCGTTCTGGCCTCGTCGATGAAGATGTTGTCCACCTCGTCGACGATGGCGTAGTTGAACGGCCTCTGCACGCGTTGAGCCAGGTCGACAACCATGTTATCCCGTAAATAGTCGAAGCCGTACTCATTGTTGGTTCCGTAGATGATGTCGGCATCATAGGCCTCTTTGCGCGTAACCGGGCGCAGATATTTGAGCTTTTCGTCTTCACTTTCATACGCTGGATCATATATAAAGGCCGTTTGGTGCTGAATGGAAGCTATGCTGAGGCCCAGCATATGGTAAACGACACCCATCCACTGGGCGTCACGTTTGGCCAGATAATCGTTTACGGTGACCAGGTGGGCGCCTTTGCCCGAAAGCGCGTTGAGATAAATAGGCAGTGTTGCCACCAGGGTTTTGCCCTCGCCGGTCTTCATTTCGCCGATTTTACCCTGGTGCAGTACGATCCCACCGATAAGCTGTACATCGTAGTGGCGCTGGCCAAGGGTGCGTTTTGCCGCCTCACGTACGCAGGCAAAGGCCTCCGGCAGTATGTCGTCCAGGGTTTCGCCCTGCTCAATGCGGCTTTTGAATTCGTCGGTTTTGGCGGTTAGCTGCTCGTCGCGGAGTGCTTCTATTTCAGGTTCAAGGGAGTTGATCTGGTCAACTAGCGGCGCAAGTTTTGCTATCTCTTTTTCGTTTGAGTCACCGAATAGGTTGCTAAGCCATTTGAACATATCTTCTACTCAAACATAGCTCCAATTGACATTCCGGTGTGGATGCGGCGGATTGCTTCTGCAACAAGGGGGGCTATGGGTAAAACGGCGATTTTATCGATTCGTTTTTCTTCAGGTACAGGTACTGTATCTGTCACCACCACGTCTTTTATAGGGCTCTGCTTTATCCTGTCGATTGCTGGGCCGGAGAAAATGGGGTGTGTGGCACCGACATATACCTCGGATGCGCCGTTTTCCATGAGCATTTCAGCGGCGCTTATTATGGAGCCACCGGTGGCGATTTCATCGTCAACCAGCAGTGCACGCTTACCTTTAACGTCACCAATAAGGTTAAATATTTTGGATTCATCGTTATTCTCGGCACGTCTTTTTTCTATAATGGCCAGTGGCGCTTCCAGCTTTGCGGCGAAATCTCTGGCCTGTTTAGTAATACCAACATCTGTGGCCACCACCACCAGATTATTTGTGTAATTCTCCTTGAAGTGGCGACTAAGAAGATAGAGCGCAGTGAGCTCGTCCACAGGTATGTTGAAGAAGCCTTGAATCTGCTCCGCATGCAAGTCCACTGTTAAAACGCGATTTGCGCCGGCGGTGGTCAACAGATCGGCGACCAGTCGTGCGGTGATCGGCACCCGCGGCTGATCTTTCTTATCGGTGCGCCCGTAGCCGTAGTATGTAATCACTGCGGTAATACGCGCCGCCGATGCCCTTTTTAAGGCGTCGATCATTATCAGCAGTTCCATTAAGCTTGTGTTTACCGGTGTGCAAATGGGCTGGACGACAAAAACATCCCTTTCACGGACATTTTCTAAAATCCTGACGAAGGTATTTTCGTTGGCGAACTGAAAGACCTCGGCTCTGCCCAAAGGAATACTCAAAGAGTCACATATATCTTGAGCTAAAGCCGGGTGTGCATTTCCGGTGAACACCTTTAACTCATCAAGCAATTTTCAACTCCTCCGATTTGCATGTTTTATACTGTTCGTGACTTCATGGGAAAGACGATTGTCTGGTAGACGGTAGTAACTATATCACACAAACTCAAGCGTATCAATCGATCTTCCATGATTTATGGTGTTTGTGATTTATCCCAAAACCCTCTATCCAGCAGCAGGCGGTTGAGTACGATTTTTGTTCTGCTGCCGCCGGATTTGAAATCCTTTTTTACATTGGCGGTTGCGCGTCTCAGCATTACCAGGATGAACATACTAATGCCGATCAGGGTTGTTGACAGCGGGTGCGCAAACCATATGCCAAACCACGATGTAGTTGCAATCGGGAACATGGCAAAACCTATAATCATGCCTATGGGCAGGCTATTGCTGGGCGGCCCGCCGAACCTTAGTTTTTCGCTTGCACTTTGCTTTTTACTTAGCAGTCGC
Organism: Chloroflexota bacterium; assembly: GCA_030665485.1. GTDB lineage: Bacteria > Chloroflexota > Dehalococcoidia > JABGRK01 > JABGRK01 > JABGRK01. The sequence goes on from DAOUZV010000010.1 coordinate 13,033, forward strand.
GGTATCGTCCTGATGAACGCACCTACGGCGATGAACGTAACCATTACCGCACACGCTCTGGGAGCCAGCGCCAGCGCCATGCCTAATCCGGTGGTGTTGCCTTTTTCTCCATCGAACTTGTTGTAGATGGGCCACATTTGTCCGGCCAGTACGGCAAGGCCGGCAAGGGCTGCAATCAGTGTATCCCAGCCCAGCAGGTTGGCAACCAGAACCGGAATAGTCCCTTTGGCAATATCTCCGATTATACCTATAATGCCTACTGCGGGACCGACCTTGCGAAACAGGCTGATGTGCTTATCGTATTCATGGCCTAAGTTCACCCCTTTGAGTCGGCCAAGCAGGTATTGCAGTGGTATTCCGCCCAGGAAATAGGAACCTGCAACCAGAAAAATGCTAGCCCAATCCCACATTCAAAACCCCTTGATTATTTCGAGTTGGCGGTTTGCCTGAGGCGGTTATTGAAGATTAGCCTGCCTCAGGTAATAATTGACTGACTTTATCCCAGATAAGCTGCTCTATATTCTTTTTAGCTAGCGTTGCATCTACAACCAGCCATCTGGCCGGATCGCTTTGAGCCTGGGCCAGATAGCCTTCTCTTACTTTTTTATGGAATGAGACCTCTTTATCGTCGAAGTGGTCTTTGACGTCTGCTTTGCGCTTTCTTTTTAGGCCATCTTCCGGTGATATATCCAAAAGCACCACCAAGTCTGGCTGAAGGCCTTTAGTGGCGATTTTATTGGCTTGTTCTATTAGCTTTACATCGATACCACGGCCGTATCCCTGATATGCGACGGTTGAGTAGATATAGCGGTCGCAGATAACTATTGCATTGGTATTGCGCGACAGGTGAGGCTGAATTACCTCGTCTATAATCTGTGCTCTTGATAACAGGAAAAACAGCAATTCTGAACGCGGAGCCGACGTTTGCAGTATAACGTCTGGTAATGCGTGGTCCGTAAGCGATGGTTCCAGCATCATGAGTTGAGGGAAATTGTCTTTTAAAACGGGCTGTCCCAGATCGGGATGCTTCAGGATTTTGCGAAGGAGCTTGCCAAACATCGTGTTGCCGGGCTCCTGCGTATGCAGTACGCGGTATTTGCCCAGTTTGTTTAGATGATCACTAAGTGCCTTGCTTTGAACGGTCTTGCCGCTGCCATCTCCTCCCTCGAAGACAATAAACAAACTCAAAAACAACCCCTTATAACAGATCGTAGCTATTGCTTATAGAATTTTACTCTTCTTTTGGGCTCTCGTCCAATGCTCTGTGACGACAGGTTCAAACGCTCCGCCAGTTGATGCTGCAAACGTCTGATATAGGCGTTCTGTGGACTAAGCTCCACCTCGTCACCATCTGAAGAAAGGTGTTCGGCGGCATCTTCTGCTTCGCCTATTGCGCTTGATATAGTACCTTTGCCATACATTTCACCGAGGCACTGTTCCATCTGATAGATTGTATTGTTTCTCAAAACGTAAATGGGTATGCCTGTGGTTTCCGCAATTTGTATGGGCTGAGGCCGTTTTCTGTAGTGGTTCTTTGAGGTTATCAGTATATCGGCCTCTTTTAGATTGTCCACTACTGTTACCGGCAACTCCATTGCTTTTATAACCTGTGACAACTGGTTGCGGTTGAGCCCGAACGAGTACAGCCGCTTTTGCGTTTTGCTACCTTTTTTCACGCTGATACTTTTACTTGGTGATAGTGCTTCGTGCTCTG
>DAOUZV010000006.1 GCA_030665485.1 Chloroflexota bacterium
ATGAACGTCTGGCCGAGCTGCTCAGTGATGAGAATATTGCATTCACATTGTTGGAAGATGACCCGCCCGCATCGGCTGGTGTGATACTGACCCATGGCTCGCTCAACACGGGCTGGAGCTTGGCGGAAAACGTTGTTCTGCTCACTGACAACGAAATATTCGGGGTGGTAAAGAAACAACGAGGGCAGGGTAAGCATGTGTCAGCCAAAAGATACGCTGATTTCCTCTCCGCCATATCGGTTGGAGATTACATAGTCCACACTGATCATGGTATTGGCAGATTCGGCGGCATGACCAACATGTCCACACACGGCAACGAACGCGAGTTTCTGATACTGGAGTATGCGGAGGGAGATAAGCTCTACGTTCCCACAGACCAGGTGGAAAACGTTAGCCGCTACGTTGGCTCCGGCGGTGGTGCGCCGTCTCTTACCCGCCTGGGAACCCAGCAGTGGCTGAAAGCAAAGCAGAAGGTGGAAAAACGCGCCGGTGAGATTGCCCGTGAGCTGATGGAGCTTTATTCGGAAAGGCAAATAGTATCCGGCTATTCGTTTTCTGCCGATAACGTCTGGCAGCAGGAACTGGAGGCATCCTTCCCTTATATCGAGACCAAAGATCAGCTTGAGGCCATAAACGCGGTCAAGGAAGATATGGAACGGGCCAAGCCGATGGACAGGCTTGTCTGCGGCGATGTGGGTTATGGCAAGACAGAGGTGGCAATTCGCTCTACGTTCAAGGCGGTAATGGATGGGGTGCAGGTGGCAGTTCTGGTTCCCACCACTATCCTTGCACAGCAGCACTTCACCACGTTTACCGAGCGCCTCGGCGCTTTTCCTGTAACCATCGAGGTCTTGAGCCGATTCAGGTCTGACAAAGAGCAGCACGATGTTTTGCGCAGGCTTGAAAAAGGCGAGGTTGATGTATGCATAGGCACCCATCGCTTGCTGCAGAAAGACGTCGCTTTTAAAAATCTGGGGCTGGTGATTATAGACGAGGAGCAGCGCTTTGGTGTGGAGCACAAAGAGCGGCTAAAAAAGATGCGTAGCGAGGTGGATGTTTTAACAATGACGGCAACGCCGATCCCGCGCACGTTGCACATGGCGCTTACGGGTGTGCGCGATATGAGCGTTATGGAAACGCCGCCGGAGGAGCGTTTGCCCATTAAAACCTATGTAGCCGAATACGACGAAGAGCTAATCAGGGAAGCGATACTTCGCGAGCTCGACCGCGGCGGACAGGTCTTTTTTGTCCATAACCGGGTGCAAACCATATCCCACGTTGCGACAAAGCTCATGGAGATTATCCCTGAGGCCAGAGTCGCCATTGGCCACGGCCAGATGCCGGAAAGAAGGCTGGAGCAGGTCATGCTCGACTTCGCATCTGGTACAAGCGATGTGTTGGTCTGCTCCACCATTATCGAATCCGGGCTGGATATGCCTAACGTAAACACACTCATCATCAACCAGGCGGATAAGCTGGGCCTGTATCAACTGTATCAACTACGTGGTCGCGTGGGACGTGGTACCAACCGTGCCTATGCATATTTCCTCTACAGACAGGGCAAAGAGCTTACCGATACCGCTCAGGCGCGTCTTAAGACCATCTTTCAGGCTACCGAGCTTGGTGCCGGCTTTCAGATTGCGATGAAGGACCTGGAAATTCGTGGTGCTGGCAACATACTGGGCTCTGAGCAGAGCGGTCATATAGCTGCCGTCGGCTTCGATATGTACTCGCGCATGCTGGCCGAGGCGGTGCGCAGGCTTAAAGAAGAAAAAGGTTTTGCCAAAGATGAAAAGCCAGCTGAGTATATGCATCCCTCCATCGACCTGCCTCTAGCTGCCCATATCCCCGAGTATTACGTTGATAATTTGGATGTGCGTTTGTCACTATATCAGCGTTTGTCCAAAATAACGTCGCTTGAAGAAATTGACGAGATAACAAAGGAATTCAAGGACAGATTCGGCGCTTACCCTAATGCAGTCGAAAGCCTGCTTTATGCCATCAAAGTGAAAATACTCGGTGGCTATGCTGGCGTTGAAAGCATATCCACCGACAGCAATCAGATCATGCTAAAAATGAATGAAGGCGTGGGTCTCAATAAAGAAATGCTGTTAACATCCGGCGTCAAAGTGGGTACCGGGTTTGTGTGGCTGGATGTGGATTATCTCAGAACAAGGTGGCAGTCGGTTCTATTTAAAACATTAGAAAAAATGGCGGCCATAGGTAAGTAGCCGCCATTAGTTAATATCTCAAACCGCGTATTAGTGGCTAGTGAGTCAAGCCCTCTTTCCAGTTGGCCGTTACGTAGGCGAACGATTTTGGGAAGTATCTGCCCGCATCAACCGCTTTTATGCCGGTTATTAGGTCTGAACTGGCCGCTTTTTTGGGGATGAATCCTTGCGCCCCCGCCTGTTTGGCAACGAACATGTTCTCCTCATCATCAAACTGGGTCAGTATCAGCACCTTGGTGTCGGGGTTGGTCTTGCTTATCTGCTTGGTGGCCTCAAGCCCGCTCATCACCGGCATGACGATGTCCATCAACGTAACGTTGGGCATAAGCCTTGCCACTTTATCAATCGCATCCTTGCCGTTGTCGGCCTCGCCTATTACCTCGATGTCCTTCTGCAGTGCCAGCACAGCGCAGATGCCGTTTCTTACCATGGTGTGGTCGTCCACAACCAGCACCTTGATCATGCGCAATGCCTGCTCCAGCAGACTGTGGATGCGTGGAGCCAGCGACGCCGGCTCGATGGGCTTGGATACATACTCGTCCGCCTCAAGCTGCATCCCCTCAAACCACCTCCATCCCCTTATCGGCCTTTCCTCGTATATGGCATCGATTACCACTAGTGGCGTGTCCTTGTATCTGGAGTGGCTTTTCATCCACTGGTGCAGAGAAAATGCCTCGCCCGCCGGAGTGATGGTGCCAATAACCACGATGTCGGGGTCCTGATGCATCAGCTCCTGAGCCTGCGGTTTACTGTCGGTGCATATTACCTCGTAGTCTTTAGCCTCAAACGTTCGCTTACACGCCTCTACAAAATCGGGCTCATCATCCACAAGCAGTACCTTTCTTTTTTGCTTGCCGTTCTGCTGTACCGCCTTGGGCACTTTTTTCTTTTTAGGTTTGCTTTCTGTCATGGCTGGTACCTCCTTCTTGGTGAAAGTAGACCTGTTTTTGATTATGCCTTCACACTTACCGAGCGTGCCATTTCTATGATCTCGGGCACGATGCCCTCGTTGCCAACGGCCATAAGGTGTACGCCGTGGCAAAGCTTCTCTTCTTCTATCGTTTTTATCGTTCTGGCAGCGATTTCTTTGCCCTTGGCAAGACCTTTGCCCTTTTCCACAGCAGCCAGTTCATCAATTAAATTCTGCGGCACCATAATGCCCGGCACGTTGGCGTTCATGTACTTGGCCATTCTTGCTGATGAAAGAACGATGATTCCCGCAAGGATCTTAACTGGGAACTGGGATGCATACTGCACAAACATGCGCAACTTACTCAAGTCAAAGATGCCCTGCGTCTGGAAAAACTGCGCTCCGGCGCTGACCTTCTTATCGAACTTCACAAGCTGTGGCTCGATGAAGTCTGCCTCTGGATGAACGGTTGAGCCAATGCAGAAGCTTGGCACACCCGTAATCTCATTTCCTCCCATATCAAAGCCGGATTCCAAAGTTCTTATCAGCTTTATCAGCTGTACCGAATCGATGTCAAAAACCGGCTTTGCCTCCTTATGGTCTCCCACTTCTATGGAATCTCCGGTCAGTGTGAGTACGTTGTGCACGCCGCGCTGGCAGGCAAACATAAGGTCTGCCTGCAGTGCCAGCCGGTTGCGGTCGCGGCAGGTCATCTGCAATATGGGCTCGCCGCCATGCTCCTTGACCACCAGACAACCGCCCAGAGACGGATAGCGCAGCACCGAGCTCTGGTGATCGGTTACGTTGATGGCATCTACCTTGTCCCTAAGTATATCGATGTGATGGATCATCTCGGTAATGTCGCAGCCCTTGGGCGGCCCGATTTCCGTGGTTAAGATGAATTTCCCTGAATCTAGTTTTTCTTCAAACAGTGAGTTAGGCATTTTCCTCTCCTGCTGCAACGTTGGATTTGACAACGATGCGCCTTGGTCTGGGTACAGCTTGGTAGTTTCTTGCCGGATAGTATCGTCTCATCTTATCCATCTGACCTAGCCTTTCCAGCCGCTGATATATGAGCATCCAGGCGCAATCCATATCCTTGCTGACCTCGCACTTGCCGTTTTTGGGTCCGGCGCATGGCCCGTTGAGTATCCCCTTGGTACACCTGGTGATGGGACAGATGCCGCCGGTTTCATCCAGGCAGCAGTCGCCGCAGGTGGCGCAGCGCTCATCCCAAACGCCGTACTCCGATGCCATGCCGTTAAAGGTGGTGTTTACGCCGGGCAGCACCGGGATATCAGGAAAGTGCTCTGCGATCGCCTGTACCCCTATCCCACACGCCAAGGATATGATGGCATCCACGCCTTCGGTTTTGGCGTCTAGCAGGTCGATAAACTCCGGATCGCATTGCCGCTTGACGGTGTATTCGAAATAGTTGTGTATGCTATCCGGGTTCTTCGCCTGTGCCAGCCTGAGTTTGTCGTGCAGGAAGGACACCTCCCGCTCACCACCGGCGCCGCAAACCGTCACGCATGTTCCACAACCCACTATCAACACCTTGGAGTAGGGGGCTATCATCTGTCTTATTGCATCCAGTGGTTTTGGTTCTGCTACTATCAACGTTTCACCTCCTGCATTAGTACTGAGGCCAAAAATAGTCTGCTTATGGTTTCGGTAAATTCATCCAGCTTATTTGTTAGCTCTCCGTTTTGCTCACCCGTGTTGAATATGGTAAGACGCTCCTGCTCAAGGCCGATTTCGTCTAGCGCTTTTCTCACCTTGGCACTACGCTGGCCGATCCACATGTTAGTGTTTTCTCTGGCGCACTGCTCGCCACAACCGGCGATGAAAACTCCCTCGGCGCCGAGCTCAAAGGCTCGCAGTATGTGACCTGGCTCTATCTTAGCCACGCATAGCACCGGCACGATCCATATACCTGCCTTGGCTCCCCGCCATAGGTTTGCCAGCGTGCCCGTACCGAATAGGCCGTACTGGCAGCAGAAACCTATTATGGAAGGCTTAAACTCCGATTTGGAGAAAGACCGTATGGCATGTTCCAGCTCGTCGTTGATATGCAGATAGCTGCTCGGTTTGCGCATGACGATTGCCTTGGCGGGGCACTCGGCAATGCATATGCCGCAGGCCTGACATTGCTCCGATGGTATGTGGATGGTACCGCTTTCATCCACATATGGCACGTCGTATGGGCATACCCGCAAACACGTCAGGCATGAAGCGCATTTATCCTGGAACAGTATCTCGGCGCCCATACCGCATCTGAGGCACCTTCTGGCCTCGTTTGTGGCGGATTGCCAGTTGTACACCTGCTCTACCGGCTTAAAATCCTTGGCCCGTTTCTTGGAGGATGTAACCGGGGGCTCAAGTCTTTCTATTTTCCTGATCTTTTCCACAGTATGCGAAGACAGTTCTCCGTCCATTGCTGCTACACCATCTTTGTCCAATGGATACCTGTGCTGTGCGTAGTCGTCAATGCGTTTGGCGGCACGTTTACCCGCCGCCAGTGCCTCGACAACCGTTGCCGGACCGGTCACAGCGTCTCCGCCGGCGAAAACACCCACCTTGTTAGTGATTAGCGTTTGAGGGTCAACCTGAATGGTGCTGCCCCTTCCGGTACGTACCCCGAACTCCGCCGCATTTTGAGGGGTTTGTCCGATGGCGGTAATCACGCTGTCGAACGTGGCATAGTATTCGCTGCCTTCTATCGGTACCGGGCGGCGTCTTCCCTTCTCATCAGATTCACCCAGTTCCATTTTGATACAGGTTACTTTTAATTGGTTGCTTTCGCGCTGCACTTTTACCGGTGCCGATAAAAATTCGATTCTAATGTCTTCTTCAAGCGCTTGGCTTATCTCGGTTTCGGCTGCCGGCATCTCGGTGCGGGTACGTCGATAAAGTATGGTTACGTCGCTGGAGCCGAGCCTGAGAGCTGTTCTGGCCGCATCTATTGCTACGTTGCCTCCGCCGACAACCGCTACTTTGTTGCCCAGCGATGGCTTCAGCCCCAGATTTACCTCGCGCAAAAAAGTGGCCCCGTCTATTACCCCGGCGCTTTCCTCTCCCTCGATGCCCATCCTCAGGCTCTGATGTGCGCCTATGGTTATGAAAACGGCCTTGTATCCCATCTCAAAAAGCAAATCAAGTGATACCACCCTGGTATTTGTCCTGATTTCCACTCCCATCTGAATCAGACGCTGCTCTTCAATATCGAGGACTTCTCTGGGGAGTCGGTACTGTGGTATGCCCACCCGCAGCATGCCTCCTATCTCGGAGTGCGCCTCAAAGACGGTTACCTCGTATCCCATATTTCTCAAGTAATAGGCGCATGCCAGACCGGCAGGCCCTGAACCCACGATTGCAACCTTTTCCGCATGCGTGGTTTTTGCTTCTGCCTGGATCATCCTGTCGCCGCCGAACTCAAGCGCGAAGCGCTTTATCGCTTTAATGGATACGGCGCTATCTACTTGGCAGCGCCTGCACGCATCTTCACAGGCATGGGTGCAAACATATGCACAGATAGAGGGGAAAGGATTGGTGCTCCTGATAACCTGAAGCGCCTCCATGATTTTGCCCTGCGCTACCAGATCCACGTATTCACGTATATCCATGTGCAGCGGGCATGCTGCCTGACACGGGGGCATTAGGCTGTGATCTGTAAGCTTAGATTCCTTCGGGTAGTGTTTAGTTTCAATTCTGGTAGTATGCATTTTCTACCTCTTGGCCTTTAATTATTTGACGCAAAATGCCCATAGGTTTACTTGATACAGGTATGGTAAGAGGAATAAACTGTGTGGGCAATGGAGACTACCCTGGGTTAAATCCTGTTTAGCTTTGGATTATCACTAGTAATTACCCTGGTTTATAGCGAAATGAAGGTGATTATACTGAGCGGGGAATCCATCGGGCTAGAGTTCTATGATCGCCTTGCGTATGGCGAATTTGATGAGCTCGGTCTTGTTGTGGATGTTCAGCTTGTTCATCAGGCTGGTTTTGTGCCACTCCACCGTTTTGGTGCTGATGCAGAGCATGTTGGCGATTTCCTTTGCTGTATACCCTTCCACCACCAGTTTTAGCACCTCGCGTTCCCTGTCGGTAAGCGATTGATATGCATCCTTATCTCCATTTGGCGATGTCACTTTCTGCTGACATTCCTCTATGAGCGCATTGGCTGCTGTGGGTGAGAGGTATGAATCTCCGCTGGCAACGGCCTGAATGGCGCTGGCAAGCTCGGAGAATGCCGCAGACTTGGTGACGAAGCCCCGTGCTCCGGCCTCTATGACCGGCACCACGTACTCGCTATCATCGTATTGTGTGAGTGCCAGCACCTTTGTTCTGGGGTACTCCCTGCGTATCTTGCGGGTGGCATCCAGACCGTTCATTATGGGCATGGCTAGGTCCAGCAGCACCACATCCGGCAGAAGCTCCTTTACCTTCTCCACAGCTTCCATGCCGTTGCATGCCTCGCCCACCACCTCTATGTCGGCAGCAAGCATCAGCAGTGCGCGAATCCCATCGCGCACCAGCGTGTGGTCATCAACTATCAAGATCCGTGTCTTCTTCATCGTAAGTCAGCTCCCCTGTCATAGGGATTTTTACCATAACCTTGGTGCCATGCCCTGGCCGTGATTCTATACGGCAGGCGCCGTATATCAGCTTTGCCCTTTCCTTCATGGTAAATACACCGGCACCGCGGCCGCTGGGGTCAACTTTAGTCAATTTCCTCACGTCGAACCCCTTGCCATCATCTTCAATATGAAGCAGGCATTCACTATTGTCGCACTCGAGTTTTACTAGGGTATTTTGGGCTTCAGAGTGTTCCAGTATGTTGCCAATTGCGCCCTGAGCTATACGGAAAAGCGTTACCTCTATGGCAGGTGGCAGCCGCTCATCGGTGCCCTTGAATTCCACCTCCACGTTTATACCCCGCCTCTGCAATGTGTCCTTGGCGTATCGGTGAATGGCAGCGGGCAGCCCGAGCTCGTCAAGCAGCGTGGGGCGCAGTGCCTTCATCAGTTTTACGATTTCGTTTTGGATGTGCACCGCGTATGAGTGAGTGTTTTGAAGCATTTTGGTCAGGTTATCGTCTTTGATTCCCAGCTTCTCTGAAAGTTGAATGATGGCTTGCAAGCTGAGTGTTACGCTGGTAAGCGCCTGACTGGTCTCGTCGTGAAGCTCCCGCGCGATGCGCTTGCGCTCATTTTCCTGCGCGGTAAGCGTGTGTTGCAGCAGGCTTTGATACCGCTTCTTGGCCATGTCCAGGCTTTGATACAGCTTGGCCTGCTCGATTGCCGTGCCGATGTAATCACCGATGGAGTTGAGCAGGGATAAGTCGTCTGTACCAAACTTGCCCGCTTGGTGGCTGGCAATGTTCATAACCCCCACAACCTTATCCTTTGCTTTTAGTGGAACGCTGATAAATCCTTTTAGCCCTTCTACATTGATCAGGCTGGGGTGAGCGGTACGCGAGTCTTTCGATATATCCTCCAGCAGTATCGGTTGGCCGCTTTTGGCCACTTTGCCCGCTATGCCTTTGCCAATCTTTACCTCTAGCTTCTCTGTGTACCTGTCGGAGAGTCCGCGGTTCATGCGGTACCTTAGCGTTCCCGTTTTCTCGTCCAGCAGCATAATACCGCCGGTAACGCCGTTTAATATCTCCAGCACATTGTCCAAAGTGATTCTCAAAATAGCGTTTAAGTCCCACAGCCCGCGTACGGCACTTGATATATGGCTTAAAGCTAAAAGTTGATGATGGCGTTTGAGCATCTGCGATTCCAACTCACGCTGTGCGGTAACGTCTCTTCTCAGCTCTGCTATGGATGATATAGCGCCGTTTTTATCCCGTAGTGGGTATGCGGTGATCTCGATGTAGTGATCGGAACCGGGCACGTGATGCGGATGAGTTATGGTTATGGCGTTGCCGGTTTGAAGGACTTTCTTTAAGGGGCATATCCATATCGGTGAGCTACAGGGTTTTTTTCTGTCGTTTAACACCTGGTAGCAATACTTGCCCACAAGCGAGTTTTTGCCTTGACACAACCGTTTCTGTGTTGCCAGGTTGGCAAGTACTATTTTGTAGCCGCAATCTATGATGAGGAAATCGCCGCCAAAACTGTCGGCTACATCGTTTAGATTTACATCCAGAGCCTTTGCCACTGTTTTTGGCATGGCAAGCTACCTCTTTTTGGTATGCGCAACCATAATCCAATAATGGGTTCTTGTCAAGTTTTATACTGGGGATTGTTGCGGCGTCTTAGGGGAATTACCGGTTTGTGGCAATTAGAGGTACTTAACTATCTCGATTAGGCTGTTGATTTTTGGACAATCGTCAATTTCTTCAAGTATGTTGTTGCGGTCGAGCAGCAGAGCTTTGATGCCCACTCCCTGCGCGCCGACGATATCAATGTCGTACTGATCGCCGACATGTATTGCCTCTGATGCTTTAACGCCAGCTTTTCTCAGCGCCGCCCAGAATATATGCGGAGCAGGCTTGCCCAGGCCCTCGTCCGGGGATGTGATTATGTAGTCCAGATGATCATATAAGCCAAGCTCCTCAAACGGGGCCTGGTTTTGTTCGGCGTTGGTGATCAGCCCCAGCTTTATGTCCTTGTGCCTCAGTTCGTCAAAGGCAGGTAGTACGTCATCGTAAAACACCAGTTTTTTCTTGGCCTGATGCAGCTTCTGGATTATGGCAAAAGCTGTTTCCTCCGGAACGTCATCAAACCCGGCTTCTTCAAGTACTATGACTTCATATTCTTCAAAAAAGGCCAGCTTTTCGTGCTCCGGCCGCTTGTATATTGCGGAGCGGGCGTTTTCCTGATAGAAAAACATATCCGCAAAATGCAGCGCCGCGCACATTGGTGTGATGTCGGTTTCAAGGCCGTGTTCTTTGAGGATGGCAATCTGCTGCTGCTCACGCGTCGGATCGTAGCGAACCAGCGTGTAGTACAGATCGAAGAATACTGCTTTTATCATATCTTTTGCTTGGCTCCTGGTAGTGATTCTATCACACCTTACGTTTGAGAACAAAGGTATCTTTTATTGACAGGGTGATGGCATTACCCTAGAATTTTTAGCAGAACGACGTTTATGTGAGATATGCTGAAGGAGGGCTGTAGCTTAACCAATGGAGATAAGACAGGCCAGCACCGAAAAAGATAAGACCGAACTCGATCAATTCCTGTGGGAGGTTCTCTGGGAGCCGCTGGGTTTTGATCGTGATGTTCGTAAGAGGTTTAAACTTGACAGTCCCCAAATAGACCTGATGGCTTTTGAAGAACGAACTTTGGTTGGGGGGCTAGTGGCCTACTATATAACGGACACGGAGGTTGAGATTCGTCATATAGCGGTAACAAGCGATATGCAGGGAAGTGCCGTGGGCAGACGCCTTGTTGACAGTTTAACCTCTTTCATTTCGGGTAAACAGGTGACCAAGCTCAAGGTATATGCCAGAAGCACGTCCGAAGGCTTTTACGCCAGATGTGGATTTAGGCCGGTTGGAGAGCGTTTTGAGCACGATCTGTTTGCCAAACATGGAATAAGCATCCAACCCATGTGTCTTGAGCTTTGATATCTTATCCGTTACCCATAGCCGAATCGAGTATAATGTTTGTACGGTGAATCGATTTGGGGTGGTTTGTAAAGCCCAGCGCCAGTGCAACCTGTTCCGGTCGTCCTGAAATCTTTAACCTCATCTTAAGTGCGGACTCATCGTTTTGATGCTCTGAAATACTCATATCCTCAACCAGAGCTCTTATGTCGTACTCTTTGGTTTTGTTATCTCGCACATGCTGCCACTGTATATGCTCGCGCTTTAGAAAATCCTGAACTGCCAGCTTAACTTCTTCTGGGGACCTGTTCGTTTCAACCACAACGGTGTATACAGCGTAGCTCATTTGAGATTGTAGCGAGGGAATCTTCAATCCTACCTCTTGAACCTCGCAGACCACAATCTCGCTTGGCAGTTGTCTGCTTACGTTGATTGTTAGATGATGAGGGGATATGCGCTGCTCCAGGTAAATGTCCAGCAGCTCTGCTTCGCTTGTGATACCCACCGCCAGCGGTGAGCCGAAAGACAGGCGCGGGCGCGGATTGAACCCCTCCGAATAGGCCATAGGAATACCTGCCCGCCTGAAAGCTCTTTCCCACAGGCGCATCAAATCCAAGTGCGATATATATTTCAATCCCTGCCCGCGGCTAAATTTGATTCTCAGGCGCTGTCTGGTTAGCTTTGGTGATAAGAACCTTATCAATCTTGGTCCCCTTCATTTTGGTTATGGTCAACTTCAGCTCCCCATATTCTGTTTGCTCGCCCTCATCAGGTATGTGCCCCAGTAAGCTCAGCACGAATCCCGCCACCGTTTCGTAGTTACCCTCAGGTAGTGACAGGCCAAGTTCCTCGTTGGCCTGGTCCAGGCGCATACCAGCATCGAGCAGAAAGGTATGTTCACCAATCGTTTCGTATGTTTTATGACGCCTGGCAAGTTCGTCGCCAAAGTGCCCCACAACCTCTTCGGCAAGCTGTTTCATGGTAACCAGACCATCGGTTCCGCCAAACTCGTCTACCACTATGGCGATCTCTTTTCCCTGAGCCTGCATCTCGCCGAAAAGCTCCCCTATGTGCTTGCTCTCCGGCACGAAATGGCCTTGTTTTATCAGGGTGGCGATCTCCGATTCGGGCGTTAACTCGCCTTTTGCATGGGCAAGAAATACATCTTTCGTACTCAGGATACCGCTAACGTTGTCTATGCTATCATCGAAAACAGGGAAGTTGGAGTGCGGATGCTCGGCGTAAAGATCCAAAAAACCTGCCAGCGTGGTGCCTTTTTCGATCCACACGATGTCCGGCCTGGGCACCATTGCCTCACGCACGTGGCTGTCACCGAATTCAAAGACTTTGCTCATCATATAGGCCTCGGCTTTTTCGACGATGCCCTCTTCCTGTCCAACATTTATTATGGTGCGGATCTCACCCTCACTTACCAGTGCCTTGTCCTTCGGTTTCCCTCCAATAAGTCTGGCTATACCTCCTCCAATGAAATTGAATACAATAGCAAAGGGATAAAGTATCCATGAGATTATCTCTATAGGTATGGCATAGGCAAAGGCCATGCGTTCCCCGTGTCTTGTAGCAAGTATTTTAGGAGCGATTTCGCCGAAAACAAGCAGCAACATAGTGACCGATACCGTGGCAATTACTACTGCCCAACCGTCTTGAGCTGTTGTGTCCAGTGCTTTGATGGTTATCATCGTGCCCAGTGACGCGGCGGCAGTGTTAAACAGGTTGTTGCCCAGCAGAATGGTGGTGAGCACCTTGGCAGGCCGCTGCATTATCCGGGTTACCCTCTCGGCGCGACTCTCACCCTTGCTGGCTAGGTGTTTAAGCCTCAGCTTTTGCAGCGATGTGAACGCCGTCTCCGAGCTGGAGAAAAAAGCCGAGAACAACAGACACAGAAATAATAGAGCAATACCTATTGTGATACTCATGGCGTCTCTCCCGTTTTATTACTACTTAAAGCGAGCATTAATCAATATTAAGCTAACTCTCCCATAAGGCCGCTTTTATAGCTTGATACAAGTTTTGCCGGAAGTAACTCGTTAGAAAGGTTTTTTGTAGCTGGAGCAAAGACCCTGATGTAATTATCGGTTAGTCCTTCCATGAATCTGCCGGTTTTACTTTCCCATAATACTAGCATAGTTTGTCCAATGAACCTATTTTTATAGTCCTGCGACAGTTTTTCTGCCAGCTTTAACATTTTGATGCTGCGCCCCTTTTTTATCTGTGGACTCAAGTCTTTCATCGTAGAAGCAAATGTATTAGGGCGCGGCGAGTAGGTAAAGACGTGTAAATTGGCAAATTCCGTGCGCCTGCAAAAGTCGTAGCTCTGCTCAAACTCGGTGTCACTTTCGCCTGGGAAGCCCACGATTACGTCGGTGGTGATGGAGATTTCCGGTATGCCTTTTCTGGCTAAATGCACCGCATTTTTGAAATCAGATGTAGAATACCACCGTCCCATTCTGACTAAAACGCTATCACTTCCGCTTTGAAGAGGCAGATGGATATGCCGGCAAAGCCGTTCGTCTTGCCATAGTCTGAGTAACGATGGGGTTATGTCGGCTGGCTGTAAAGATGACAGCCTGAGTCTTTTGATCTGTGAATTTTCCAGTATTTGCTGCACCAGTTTTTCAAGATCATCATGTGATCCTATATGGGTGCCGGTAAGGACGATCTCTTTAAAACCATCGTCGGTCAAATGTTTTACTTCATTCAATATTTGCACTGTCGGGATGCTAAGTTCTGGGCCTCGTGTTTGAGGTACGATACAATATGCGCATTTTCTATTGCAGCCCTGCTGTATCTTTATCATGGCGCGTGTACGGAACGAATAACTTGACTCGCATTTGTCGTGGGGCAGGTATCCTGCTTTTGCTACCAGTTCAATAAGGTTCTGATTCTGCTTATCCTCAATAACTATACCCATACCATCAATGCCTTTAAGTTCCTTTGAGGCTCTTTTGGCGTAGCAACCGGTGGCTATAATCAGAGCTTCTGGATTTCTGCGGTGGGCCATCCTCAGTAAATGACGTGCCTTGCGGTCGGCTATGTGGGTGACAGTGCAGGTGTTCAGTATGTATATATCGGCTTTCTGATCGGAAGGAATTACGCGGTAGCCAGCTACAATGAGATCTCTGGCCAGTGCATCGCTTTCAGCTTGGTTCAGCTTGCATCCTATGGTGTCCACGGCTATGGAAACTGCGTTCATGCTATATTGGTTTCTTTTCAATTTACTATGTTATTATTAGAGTATAGAGTTCGTTACGTACAGTCAAGGCAAAGTTTGTTAATAATGCGTTGATAGATGGAAATTCTTTTTTATTACATTATAAATTTACTATATTTGGGCTACTTCGCTCGCAGATATTGGAAGTGGTATCTGAAAGCCGTTGGCAGAGGCCTTTTGACCGATATAGACGGTATCGCAGATGCTAAACATATGGTGGCAAACGAGAATCAAATGCTGATTCTGTTGTACAGGCTGACGAAGTATAAAATACTCAAATTAAGAAGCGCAAAAGACTATTTTGTTTTGGGCAATTCTCTGTTTTTGTTAGCTGAATATGAAAGTGCCATAGAATGCTATAACAATGCACTTAGAATCGATGGTAAAGGTAAATATGCCTGGTACAATCTGGGGATTACGTTGGGGATTATGGGCAGATACAACGATGCCTTGGTCTGCTGGGATGAACTTGTACTGAAAGACGGCCAGTTTAAGGAGGCTTGGTTTAACAGGGGTATAACGCTGGGTCACTTAAGCAAAATTGAAGATGCTCTTGCCTGCTATGATCGTGTATAGGAAATCGATAAATCACTTAAGGATGGTTGGTATAACAGGGGCGTTGTTCTCAGTGAACTGGGAAGATACGATGATGCGCTTTTGAGTTATGATAGGGCACTTATGATATGTGACGATGAGGAGGCCTGGTTCAATAAGGGTGCGACATTAACCGAACTTGACCGCCATGACGAAGCTCTTGAGTGTTATCACAGGGCTGTTTCGATCAACGAAAAGCTCAAAGAGGGGTGGCATGGTATGGGGCTGGCTATAGCTGAGCTGGGCAATTTCGAAGAGGCTTTGGAGTATTATGACAAAGCGCTTGTTATGGACGACAGGTATCAAGATGCGTGGTATAACAAAGGTGTTGCGCTGGACATACTGGGGCGCTATAAAGAGGCGCAGAGTTGTTATAATAAGGGTGTTGCCATAAAAAAAACGATTTGAGGCAAGAGGCTGGAAGATCAAGGATAAACTACGGCACATTATGGGGCTCTTAGCCACTCTGGGTTATGTGTGATTTGCATCTTTAATTATTTTATGATTTAATAAGGGACGTTCACAAGGCATAGAGTTGAAAATCCAATAAGGAGGGGGGTGATTAGGATAAATTCGCAATACACCCTGCGTTAAATAGGAGGTTTGTAGCATGGGTTTATTAATATTAGGATTAATCTTTGGATTTGGTGGTGTGGTGGGATTTTTCTATATCCCCGTTTTAGGGGTGCTTTTTGCAGCAATATTTGCTGGTATGCTAACTAAGAGTCCACTGAAGGGCTTAATCGCTGGTGCCGGTGGAGCCGCTATAGTGGGTGCAGTGCTGAGGTATCTACCAAGTGGCACGGTTAGTTTAACTGGTTCCAGCGATTGGTCGGCCGCGTCTACAGACTTAATATCGAGACTAGCTGGTGACCTTGCTTGGGGCCCACTAAATGATTCGGGATTCGTAGAAACCCTGATGGGCGATTACTGGTTCATCGTCATTGCGCTGGCTATAGTGGGTGCAATAGGTGGTTTGATAGGAGGCATTGCAAAGAGGGATTAATAACACATCACTAATGAATACTAGGCATAATACTAAAAGGGTTGGATTATTGAATCCAGCCCTTTTCTTTTTATCTGTAATTTTTTTGCTTAGCGTATATATAACTCATATTGAGAAAGACGTATTAATGATTTACTTCAGGATCATTGATAATAGCACGTAATTAACAATTAATCATATAGATACTTGACAAAATATTATTAATTTGATACTATTCACTTAGGGGATTTATATGGCGGCAAGTGATTACTATAAAACGCTCGGCATCAACAAGGACGCTAGTGATAAGCAAGTAAAGCAGGCTTATCGCAAGATGGCTCGTAAGTATCACCCCGATGTAAACAGTGGGGAGAAAGCTGCTGAAGAAAAATTCAAGAAGATAAACGAGGCGTATGAAGTGCTGTCCGATCCCGAAAAGCGAAAAAAATACGATCGCTACGGGGAGCAATGGCAGTATGCCGACCAATTTGAACAGCAGCGTGGTCAGCAGCGATATACCCGCCAACAGGGACCCGCGTTTGATTTCGGTGGTGGTGCTGGTGGCTTCGGATCGATATTTGATGATCTCTTCGTAGGCCGCAAGGGTGGCTTCAGAATGTCAAGGCGCGGGCAGGATATGCAACATCCCATTGAGGTGACCCTGAAGGAGGCCTTCAGTGGCGCAACCAAGGTAATTCAATTGCAAATGGAGGAACCCTGCCCCAGTTGCTCAGGGAAAGGCTGCTATGCGTGTAACGGTCTGGGTATGACTAGGCAGGCGCATCGCTTTGAGGTCAAGGTGCCAGCGGGCGTGAAAAACGGTTCCAAGGTGCGCATGGCCGGCAAGGGCGGCCCCGGTTACGGTGGAGGAAAAGCTGGAGATTTGTATTTAATGGTTTCTGTAAAGTCGGATTCCGTTTTTCAGCGAAAAGGAGATGATTTGCAGGCCGATGTATCGGTACCGCTGACAACCGCGGTTCTTGGCGGTGAAGTTAAGGTTGATACTTTGGGTGGTGAAGTGGTGCTTAAAGTGCCCGCACTAACACAGAACGGCAAAGCGTTTCGGTTGTCGGGTAAGGGAATGCCTCATCTGGGCAAGTCGGGCAATGGAGACCTTATGGCCAAAGTGAAAGTGGTTCTTCCTCAGAAGTTGACCGATGATGAGAAAAAACTGTTTGACGAATTAAGAAAACTTCAAAAGGATGGGCAGTGATGGAAAGAGAGAATGGCGCACCCTGTTATGTTATCAGCGTTGCTGCCAAGATGCTTGGCGTAAGAACTCATACGCTGCGTTACTATGAGCGAATAGGCTTGGTAGAGCCATCACGCACTCGCGGTAATGCGCGGCTTTACTCGGGAAGCGATGTCGAGCATGTACGCAGGGCGCAGTCGCTTATGGATGATCTAGGCGTGAATCTGGCAGGCATAGATGTTATCTTGCGCATGACCGACCGCATGGTCGAAATGGAAGAAAAAATGGCTCATCTGGAAAAAGAGATCAAACGTATCAAAGGTTTTGGTGTTATCTAAAAATGCATTTAGCGGTATTTGATGTTTTTCATTTTTAGCATTTAAGGAGTTGGCTATGAGACAGGATAAATTTACCGAGAAAGCACAGGAAGTGCTAACTGCTTCGCAGGAAATAGTCAGGCAGTATAGCCACAGCCAGTGGGATATAGAGCACATTTTATTGGGCTTGCTGCAGCAGGAAGGCGGGCTGACCTCTGATATATTAAAAAAACTTGGTGTTGATACGGAACTGGCAAAGAAAAGGGTGGAGCAAGCATTGACCGAAGCCCCAAAAGTCGAGTATGCCGATAATAAGAATACGCAGCTTTATGCGACACCGCGTACTGCACGCTTGCTCCAGGATGCAAGGGATGAGGCGGAACGGCTTAAGGATGAGTTTATCGGCACCGAACACCTGTTTGTTGCCATGACAATGGAGCGCGAGGGGCAAGCTGCTACGATTTTCGGTGACTTCGGAATAGACCAAGAGAAGGTGTATAAGGCATTGCAGGATATCCGCGGCGGTCAGCGCGTTACCGATGCCAGGGCCGAAAGCAAGTATGGTGCTCTGGAAAAATACAGCCGTGACCTAACGGCGATGGCGCGCGAAGGCAAGCTTGACCCTGTTATCGGGCGCGATAATGAGATAAAGAGGGTTATGCAGGTGCTCACTCGCCGCACCAAGAACAATCCGGTGATCATCGGTGAGGTCGGTGTCGGTAAGACGGCGGTCGTGGAGGGGTTGGCTCAGAAAATAGTGGCGGACGACGTTCCGAACTCGCTCAAGGGCAGAACCGTGCTAGCGCTGGATATGGGTGCGCTGGTTGCTGGCAGCAAGTTCCGTGGTGAGTTTGAAGAGCGGCTCAAGGCGGTCATGGACGAAATACGCCGTGCACAGGGAGAAATAGTGCTGTTTATAGATGAACTGCATACCGTTGTTGGAGCCGGCGCTGCCGAGGGATCGATTGATGCATCCAACATGCTTAAACCGGCACTTGCCCGTGGCGAGTTGCAGTGTGTTGGCGCAACAACGCTTAACGAGTTCCGGCAGCATATCGAAAAAGATGCTGCGCTGGAACGTCGCTTCCAGCCGGTGATGGTTGGCGAGCCCAGTGTGGAAGATACCATAGAGATGCTTCAGGGGCTACGTCCCAGATACGAGGCACACCACAAGATGAAAATTACAGACTCGGCTCTGGATGCGGCGGCACGTTTGAGCGACCGCTATATTTCGGATAGATTTCTGCCCGATAAAGCCATAGACCTGATTGATGAGGCTTCCTCTAAGCTGAGGATTGAAAGCGAGAGTGCTCCGCCCGAAGTAAAGTCGCTTGAGCGTGATCTGCAGCAGCTCAACAACGAGGAGGAGGCCGCTTCGCAGCGTGGTGATTATGAAAAAGCGGCGGAACTGAAGACGAAAAGGATCAAGCTGGAGGCCGATTACAACACCGCAAGGGCAAACTGGCATAAGGATGAGAAGATAGATGGGGAGGTTGATGAGGAGGATATCGCCGAACTGGTGGCCAAGTGGACCGGCATTCCGGTGAGCCGCATGCTTGAGGGGGAGGCGGAAAAACTGCTGCAGATGGAAGACAGTCTTCATCAACGGGTTATCGGCCAGGATGAGGCCATCGTTGCCATCTCCGATGCCATCAGGCGTGCCCGCGCGGGGCTCAAGGACCCCAAGCGCCCCATTGGCAGTTTCATATTTTTGGGTCCAACCGGCGTGGGTAAAACTGAGCTTGCCCGAGCCCTGGCGCAGTTTATGTTCGATGAGGAAGAGGCCATGGTAAGGGTGGATATGTCCGAGTATATGGAGAAGCATGCCGTATCGCGCCTTATCGGTGCACCTCCGGGTTATGTGGGTTACGATGAAGGCGGTCAACTCACCGAACTGGTGCGACGCCGTCCCTATCGCG
>DAOUZV010000009.1 GCA_030665485.1 Chloroflexota bacterium
TGCCCTTCATCTCTTTGAGGAACCATTGCATCATAGACTGCCCCACGCCCTCGCAGAACTTGGTCAGTATGTTGCCAACAAAACCGTCGGTAACGATAACGTTTGCCCTGCCTGACGCAATGTCCATGCCCTCTACGTTGCCGATGAAATCAAGGCCGCTGTCTTTAAGCAGCCCGTACGCCTCTTTGGAAAAGTCGTTCCCCTTGCCCTCCTCGGAGCCCACGTTGAGCAGCCCGATAGTCGGGTTCACAACACCGTGAAAAGTTTTAGCGTAAACACTGCCGATGGCGGCAAACTCCACCGTCTGGTAGGGCTGACAGCCCACATTGGCTCCCAGGTCTAGTATCACCGTATTGGGGGCCAGCCTGAAGAACGCTCCGCCAGCAACCGGCCTTTCGATGCCGGGCAGTGTGCCCAGATACTGAAAGGCGCTTACCATGCAGGCGCCTGTTGAGCCTGCGCTGAGCGTAGCGTCTGCCTTGCCCTCTTTGACGAGCCTGGTTGCCAGCGCCACCGAGCTGTTGGGCTTGCGCATTACGGCTATGGCCGGTGCCTCGCCCTCTACTATCGACTGGGTCGCTTCCACCATGCTGACCGGCAGCCCGGTTGTATCCTGCTTGGCCAGTGCGCTTTCGACTGGCTCCTTCAGCCCAACAACGATTGCTTCTATATCCAGATCTTTTACTGCCTGTACGGCACCCTTAACGGTTTCCTCGGGGGCGTAGTCTCCCCCCATGGCATCTATGGTTATTCTGAATTTGCTCATCTTGCCTCCTGTGGATAGCAGGTTAATTTTGAGCGTTTACCAGGTAATATTTATCTTTGGCATAAAGTGCAGCACCCAGTGCCCCGATAAGCTGCGGGTCCTCGCAAAGCAGCGGCTCAAGCCCTACCTTCTCCGCTATCTTGGCCACCATGCCGCTGTTTTTGGAAATTCCGCCGGTAATGGCAAAATCCTTTTCTATGCCCACGCGTTTCAGCAGGTTATAGCTGCGTGTGCTTATAGCCTCGTTTAAACCAGATAAGATATCCTTCTTAGCCGCGCCTTGCTTCAGATATTTGATGGCGTCTGTTTTGGCAAATACGGCGCATATCGTATTGAATGGGATAGCAGTGGTCGACTGTAACGCGATGTTGCCGACCTCCGACAGCGGGATATTGAGCACGTCGGCTATCATCTCCAGAAACCTGCCAGTGCCACCGGCGCACTTATCGTTCATTACAAAGCTGGTTACCTTGCCGCCTCCATCGCAGCCAATTGCCTTGCAGTCCTGGCCTCCCATATCCAGCACAGTTTTCACGCTGGGGAAGTACCAGTTGATGCCTTTGGCATGGCAGCTTATCTCAGATACATTCGCTTCGGCAAACGGAACCAACACCCGTCCGTAGCCGGTGGCAAGAATATAGTCGATGTCCTCTATCTTCACGCCTGTTCCATCAAGCGCCGCATTCATAGTCATGTACGCCGTTTTAACGCTCTCAGGCCCGGTGTCCTGTATGGTCGATGTAAAGATGTCGCCATCCTTCATCACCACCACCTTGGCGGCGCGCGATCCTATATCTATCCCACCAAAAAGCACGTTTTTTATGCACCCTTCTCTATTTGTTCCTGCGCGATGATGGCGGCACCCAGTGCCGCGATGCTTTGCGCAGTATCGGGAACTAAAACCTTGAATCCCAGCTCCTGCTCTAGTATATTGATAAGTCCTTTGTTGAGCGCAACTCCACCGGTAACCACCACGTCTTTTTCTATGCCAACGCGCTTACACAGTGCCATGAGCCGGCTTACTATCGAGTAGTAGATGCCCGCTGCGATGTCGGCCATGGGCGTTGGCGGGTCGCGGTGCACGTGTGATATAACCTCTGATTCTGCAAAAACAGCGCACGTGCCGGATATCTCAGGCCTGGTTTTGGCATCGAAGGAAAGCTGAGACATCTCTTCCATGGATATCTGCATCAGCTTGGCCATCTGCTTTACGAACACGCCGGTACCCGCGGCGCATTTGTCGTGGGTGGCCCAGTCCTTGAGCTTGCCGCGCTCGTTCATCTTGTAAACCAAGCCGGTCTCCGCTCCGATGTCTATTCCCATACGAGCCGATGGGAACAGGTGGTGTATACCGCGGGCCAGACATGATGTTATGGATTTATGTTTTTTGTTAAGCGATATAGATTTGCCTCTGGCACCGGTGGAGACCACGTAGTAGTTGCCATCAAGGCTGAATTCCGTTTGCCCAAGCGCCTGTGCAATGGCCTGTCTAGCGCCGACCTCGGCCTCATCATCGGAGTCGACAACGCTTGATGATACAATAGCGTTGCCATCCAGGATGACAACTTTTGTGGTAAGGCTTCCTATATCTATGCCCAATGCTTTCATTAATAGTCTTCCAACAGTTCGAAGAATCCCTCGAATTTTTCCCTTGTCTCTTCCTCACTCGTCATGGTGGGGTCTACCACGTCGCTGTCTAGCGTGAGCATGGGGATGTCTACATCACTCAGAGTATCTTTGACCAGCTTAATCAGGGCGCAGGTGTGTCTGCATCCGGTGTCGGCGTAGTAAACCGCGCCGTCGACTTTGTACTCCTCGGCAAGGTCTGCCACTCTTTGAATCTTGGTGTCATTCATCGGGCCGTACATTTGTACCTCGGGTATCATGTAGGCCTTTTGAGCAACGCTTTCAAGTGGTTTGTTAGGATCGAGTTTGCCCTCGCCCCAGTGAGTGAAGAAGGGCTCGGTTACGCTTACCGCGCCGTATTCGTGCGATAGTTTTTCCAGAAAACCCATTAGGTACATGGGAGGTACGAACAGGCTCATCAGGCGGAAACGCTCGTTATCAACAGCACCTTTCCCTGCAGCGATTTTTGCTTTCAACTCGTCGCGCACCGTTTCCAGATACTCGATTGCTTCCGGCTGGCCGGGGAAGAAGTAATCCATTGTAAGCAGGTCCATAAACCCCAGCGGACTGAATGGCGTTGGTACTGCCTTGCGCAGCTCGCAAATCTCCCTGAAAAGCTCTATCTGCCTGTCCATAAACGCGACAATTTCTGATAGCTTGTCCCAGTTCATCTTTTTTCCGGATTGATGCTCCAGAAAATCGATCATGCCTTTTAGTTCACCGATAAGATATTTCCGCTCCTGCTGACTCTCTTGAAAGGGATGATCCAGAAAGTAACCGGGACTGCCTGAAAGCTCAGCAATAAGCTCGCCGCTTTTGGCGGTGTTATCGCAGATAAGGTTTGACCAAACGATGGCGTCCGGCTGCGGCAGCGCATTTTTCAAAGAAAATGCTCCGGCAATGCCCCTATGCGGCGTGCATATCTCGGAGGCAAGTCCTATCTCCGCCCCCGCCGTTACCAGTTCCGTTGCCTCGCCGGTAAACAGTGCAATCATCCAAGTTGTCGTCTCGGTGTGCATGGGCACTATGTCCATGGCATATAGTATCTCGGTGGGGAAGAACACGGTGTGCGCTGCCAGGAAGTTGCCCTCCTCTTTTGCCCTTTGCACACGAGTGAAATAATCTGTCAGCATCTTATAGTACATATTTTTACTCTCAGGCACATCAGGCAGAGCCTTATTCATTCTGGTGATAACGCTGCAGGCCCTAATAATAGCCTCTATCTTGTTGCTCGATCCGTCCATCATCACTTGCGAGCCTCCAGCATTTCTAAAAAGGCCTGAACCCTGGTTGCGATCTGCCCCGAACCAGAGGAGCCGTACTCAACGTCAAGCGCCAGCACAGGCACATTTATTGCATCAAGTTTCTTGATAAGCAACGGCAGGTCGTGAGCGTATGGTACGCAGTATCGTATTATCTGGCTCACCACGCCTTCAACCCTAAAATCGCGAATAAGCTGTATTATACGGTCGAAACGCTCGTCAGACGGATACATGCGCGCGCAGGGGAAGTTATTAAGATAGCGCCGTGCAATTGCCTCGAGCGGCGTTTTGCCTTCGTCTAGCACCACCGGGTCGGACCAGTATCTGGTACTGGTGCACAGCTCATCGGTTACAACCAGCCCACCTTGTTCTTCAATGGACTTGATGAATTCTGCATTGGTGAGCACGCTGCCGACCACTGCCAGCCTGGCTCGTCCCTTGTTTTCGGCATTCGATTTGGATAATACATCGATTAGTTCGCCCAAAAGCTGGTTGAACGCTTCTTTGGGCATGCGGAAACCAGCCTCCAGAACTTCTAACACTTCAGAGCCTGTAATCGGTGGATTATCCGATTTGCGCAAATCGTACAGTTGTTTGAGCAGCGCCCTGGTCTCGTTGTACAGTTCAATCGATTTTACAAGTGCTTCGTCTGTTATAGGTGCTCCAATGAACTCTTCTAGATGCTGCTTAAACTGTGTTACCTGGCTTAGGTAGAGCTCATGCGCTGATTCTGTAAACTTGCGCGGTATTGACAGTATCTGGTGGAAGTCTGTTCCAATGTACTTGCGCCACAAGTCGAAGAGCCGCCGTACGCCGTCACAGGTAGAACCGCCAACAACACCATCCAGAAAATCGTACTCGCCCCTCAAGGCCAGCTGCAGGCAGCTGCGTGAGAAGGAGCAGTTGTTTACATAAAGATAGGCGGTTCCGTCGTCAAGCTCTTGTTCCTGCTGGTATCCGGTAATGCGGACGGGCAGGGCGCCTGCTGCATGAATGATCTCCTCGGGGACATAGGTGCACAGCCATCCAATTACTTTTTTGCCAGAGCTTTTGTGTTCTTTGACGTAGCTAGTTTGAGGAAATGAGCTGTTTATCTCCCTGAATTTTTCAATCATAAACTTTAAAAAGCTTTCTAGTTAAAAACGCTATCTATCGGGAACCTATTTTACACTAAATTACGTTACAAAATCCAGTTCCTCATGAAACCCGACGAAGATGCATCCGGGTCCACCACCATATCCCATTACCGGACTGTAGTCACTTATCAGTATGCTTAAGCAGTTGTATTTTTGTTTAAGTTGCTCAGCAAAACCTTGCGCCATGTTCAGTGCTGCGGAGTGCGATATAGCAAAGTGCAGCGAGTCGGTTCCGGCCTCTTTCCCTATTAGCTCGGCTAGTTTTTCAAGCCCCTTTTCCCTCTTTCTGGTTCTGTCCACCATTTCTATGGTGCCATCCTCCATCATGCGGTTTATCGGCCTGATGTTGAAGAATGAGATTAGTCTGGCCTTCATCTTGGACATGCGTCCGGTACGGTATATGTATTTTAGCGTGTCCAGCATCATCAACCCGCCCGTTTTTGCTCTTGTCTTTTCGGCCACACTGGCTACCTCATCCAGGCCCATTCCTTTGGTCGCGGCTTTAGCTGCCGCCAGCGCCACCAGCCCTTGTGTTCCGGCAACTGCTTTCGCGTCGACGATTCTGATGTTCACATCCGGGGCCTCTTTCTTATATTCCTCCGCCGCTAGAGACGCCGATTTTATCATGGCGCTCAAAGATGATGATAGAGGTATAAATAAGATATCTTTATGTTCGGAGCCCAGTTTTCGATACTCATCGAGCAGGTATTCGGGTGTTACCGGCGTTGTCGAGAAATTGTCTGGGTCTTTTTTTAGATATTCATAGGCCTCGTCGGCGTTGATGTCAACGTCTTCCATGTAATCCTTGCCGTTGATATTGATAATAGCTGCGGGTATGATTTTGATATTGAGCTCTTTGGCAAGTTCTGCGGGAATACAGGCCACGGTGTCGGTCATAACAAGTACGTTTGCCATTTAACACCTCCTCGGCTTGGGTCTACGATATTAGGTAGCCGCCGTCTACAACTATCATTTCGCCCGTCATATAGCTGGACATATCAGATGCCAAAAACAACGCTGCCCGCGCAATCTCGTCCGGCTCACCCATTCTGCCAAGTGCGGTGCGCGACATGAACTTTTTCAGCTCGTTGAGCCCCTCTCTTGATGGAGGACCTTTGACGGTATTCATCATCGCTTCCGTGAGTATGCCCCCGGGGGCAATAGCGTTTACGCGTATACTGTGTTGACCCAGCTCCAGCGCCAGTGTTTTGGTGAACATGAGCACGCCGCCCTTGGACGCATCGTATGCCGTCATTCCTTTGTGCGTGGGGTGCAGCGACGCTATGGAGCCAAGGTTAATGATGCAGCCGCCCCTTTTCTGCTCGATCATCTTTGAGCTAACGTATTTGCTGCAGAGGAACGTGCCCGTCATATTCACCGATAGCACTTGCCCAAACTCCTCCGCACTCATCTGAGCCAGCTCTTTTCGGGGGAATATACCGGCGTTATTTACCAGAATATCCACGCTGCCCATATCCTTGGCAGCGGCTACGACCATCTGTTTCACGGAACCTTCTTGGCGTACATCACAGGTGGTAGAGTAGGCGTTGTATCCCTGCTGTTTGAGTTCGGTTGCAGATTTTTTTGCTTTATCACTGTCGATGTCAGCGATGAAGATAGTGGCGCCAGCCTCGGCAAAGCGATATGCCATGGCATTACCCAGGCCCGTGGCACCACCCGTAATTATGGCCCTCTTGCCTTGGAGGCTTATTAGCTCGCTGATTGGGATTGGTTTATCCGTTGACGTCATGATTTTTCATATACATAAGTAGTATTGCTATGTATGTTAGCATTAGAATATGCGATTGTCAAAGCAGTACGGGTGTATATATTTAAAGGCTCTATTTCATTGATTCCTTTAATTTGCCGATGAGCTGCTACTTATTGGACTGGTCGCTGATGAAATCTGCCTTGATCTTCTCCCACGTGGGCGAGCAATTCTTGTACTCAACGTCAACTATGCTGTGAAAGGCCTGGTCTACCGCCTTTTTGTTCTGCGGTGTAACCTCTATCCCGGCTACGCTCAGGATGTCTTTCATATGACGGAAATAGCAGGACATGGCGCACAAACATCCACGTTTGATTGGCTGCAACATATGCTTTGTTGCCTGTTTTAGTCAATCTACTTCGCTTGACAGATATTGTGACTTTGGTTATGTTCTTATCCTGATTGAAGTTAGATAATATTGCGCTAAGGGGGCAATTATGGCTATAGATCCGGTTTGCAAGATGACTGTGGATGAGAAAACGGCGGCGGCGACTTCAGAATACAAGGGCAAAACGTACTACTTCTGCGCTATAGGTTGCAAAAAAGCCTTTGACGATAATCCTGAGGAATACCTAAAAGATCAGGTCTAATCTGGTGTCTGTGCGGCCGCTTTTATATTAAACCAGCGTTTGGTTTTTTTACATACCCATACCAGCCCCAGCATAAGCGGGACTTCGGTCAATACGCCCACTACCGTGGCTAGCGCGGCACCGGGTGCAATCGCGGATAGCGTGAGCGCCACGGCTATGGCCACCTCAAAGTGGTTGCTACCGGCAATCAGTGCTGTGGGCGCCGCATCCTCGTATTTGAACTTGAGCAGCTTGGCAAGTCCGTAGGTAAAGCCGAATACTATCAGTATGTTTATCAGTATAGCTATGGTGAGAATTCCGATTACACTTGGCGAGTCAATTAGCACCGCCCCTTTAAGGGCGAAAACTAGTATCAGCGTAACCAGCAGCGCGATAACAGATACCTTGCCCAGTTTGGGCACCAGCCGCGTTTCCAGCCAGTCCAATCCTTTACGCCTGATGACCTGATGCCTAGTTATGTATCCCAGTATGAGCGGGGTAAGGATGTAAACCGCCACCGATATTGCAATCGTATCCCACGGCACCTGTATGCCGGATACTCCGAGCAGCAGCACTGCAAGCGGTGCGTATAAAGCAACCATTGTCAGGGAGTTAACCGCAGTCATCACCAGCGTGTGTCCCATGTTGCCCTTGGCCAGATAGCTCCACATCAGCACCATGGCGGTGCAGGGAGCTATGCCCAGAAGGATGAGCCCTGCCCTGTAATCGTGAATCTGATCTGCGCTAAGCGATTCACTGAATATTACGCTTAGAACCAGCCATGCGAAAAGCGCCATGGTAAACGGTTTTATAGCCCAGTTGGAAAAAAGGGTAAGTCCCAACGGCTTGGGCGATTTCAAGGCGCCTCTGATTTCCTCCCAGCTTATCTGAACCATGATGGGGTAGATCATCAGGAACAGACATACGGCGATGGGAATGGAGATGTCGGCAACCGCAAAATCTTCGAGCGCTTCTGACAGCCCCGGTACATATTTCCCTAGCAGCGTGCCGATGAGCATGCATAGAGCAACCCATAGTGTCAGATATTTCCCCCATATTCCCAGCTTACGTTCTTTTTCTGCCATATATCCTCTAGTTAATCGTTGATATATATGCTCACATTTAATAGTAAATGATTAAGCCAGTCATGTCGACTGTCTTGGTCAACGAGAAGAAATCGTGTGGCTGTTTACTATTTCCTGCGGTTCATTTAAAATGAGGCCACTTTTTGTTTGGAGGGCTTACTTAAGATGGTTATTGATTGGGAGCATCACATATCAACCGAGGCTTCTTTCAGAAGACGTAACGGCGTAGACGGACAGATGTCGTGGGGACTGGATGAAATGGGAAGAGGAAGGGGATTGGTGCGTGAGGAAATCTACCGCGTGGACAGGCATATTGAGTTTATGGACACCGCAGGGATAGATATGGCGGTGATATCCTCGTTTCCGGGTAAGGCCGCTGAACTCAGGTCGATTGTTGAACTTTTCGCCAAGCTTATGAAGGATTACCCCGACCGCTTTGTGTGCCTGGCTCCTGTTGATCCGTTAAGCAGCCAGGGGCTGGATCAAATGGTATGGGCAATTAAAAATATGGGTCTGCGGGGGGTCTGCCTCAG
This sequence comes from Chloroflexota bacterium, assembly GCA_030665485.1. Lineage (GTDB taxonomy): Bacteria > Chloroflexota > Dehalococcoidia > JABGRK01 > JABGRK01 > JABGRK01. The sequence goes on from DAOUZV010000009.1 coordinate 8,746, forward strand.
CTCGGTGCAGCAGGGCAATACCTTCATGGACTCGCGCAAGATGTGGCCTTTCTATGAGATAATTGCGAAGCTTGATGTACCCATATATATACATGTGGGTGAGCCGCAGGGTTATGAGGCGCTCTACAGCGCACCCTACAATCTGGCTGTATCGCTGGTTCGTGAATATGATCTGGCGGTTACCGCTGTCAGACTGGTGCTGTCTGGCGTACTGGCGGAGTTCCCAGGCCTGAAGTTTGTTATATCGCACATGGGTGGTGGCATATCCGCGGTCATGGAACGCCTTATCAGATACATACGCGTGTGGGATGATAAGTTCTGGGCATGGGATAAAAAGCACTGGCAGGGCATTGGCAAGGAAAGCCCGCTAGATAAGCCCTACGCTGAAAACTTCCAGAAATACTTCAATAAACTGTACTTCGATATGGCCGGTTACGAGGGAGGAATGAACGCGGTGAAGTGCGCCTTAACTACAATCAAACCGGAACGCCTTTTATTTGGTTCAGACTATTACCCCAACTTCACTGGTTCGCCCGATGGAGCTAAAGATGCAGCAGATTGCGGCAAGTATATTGAGCGTATAAAAGCACTTGATTTGCCTGAAGAGACAATCGATGACATTTTAGCGGGCAATGCCAAAAAACTGCTGAGTATATAAATCGAGTTTTGGGTTTACACCCTAACGAGCAGCAGGTTGGTATTACCGCCTTTCATCACCCTGACGGTGGTGCTGCCGAACAGCCAGCGCCCGATGCCGGAGCGGCCGTGAGTGGTCATGGCAACGAAGTCGGCACCGATCTCATCGGCGTAGTTTATCACTTCGTCCGCGGTGGAGCCAAACCTTACATCGCTCTTTACTTCTATGCCTTTTTCTCTAAAACTGCTGCCGACTTTCTCCAGATAATCCAACGCCGAGGCCTTCATCGCATCCATCTGCTGATCGGAGTAGGTAACGTAGGCAAATGCATCGGCGGTGTATGTGGGATACGCCAGCGATATCGCCTGAAACATTACAACCTCTGGCTTGAAATTGGATGCTATTTCAAGAGCGTGAGGCAGGATCGATTCACTTTCCTTTGATCCATCCATAGGCAACAATAGCCTTTTAATCGTTCCCATTTTGCGAATATCAGGGCTGGCTTCTTTCGCCCTTATTAGCATCACCGGGCGTCTGGTCGCCGTTATTATCTTACTGGCAACGCTTCCCATGGCCCACTGTTTTATCCCTGAGCGGCCGTGGGTTGCTATTACGATAAGGCCCATATCCTCTTTATCTGCATATTTCACGATTTCTTCGGCGGCATGGCCGACAAGAACCGCAGATCCTATTTTTGTTTCTTCTCCGGGCTTTTCAAGAAGCTTATCCATCTCGCCTTTAGTGCTACCAAGCACTTTATCAAGATATTCTTTTCGTCTACTGAAAGACGGATCTTTTTCAGAACGACTTAAATATATAAGGGTAATGTGTGACCCCAGCCTAGCTGCCAGTTCCTCAGCGTAAGGCAGGGATACTTCAGCAAGCTCAGAACCGTCCAGAGGAACCAGTATTTTATCGTACATTGCCACACCTCCGATATTTTTCGGATTTATGCACTATAAACTTATTCCGATAAGGGACTTAAGTATCATTTGTGCCGCCCTTTTATCCAGCGGCTGGTTATTATTACCACATTTCGGTGACTGAATGCAACTGGGGCACCCATCTATGCATGGGCAGTCGTTGATAACCTGTAACGTAGCTTCCCAAAGTTGATCTATCAGCTCGTAACCTTTCTCTGCAATGCCGATTCCCCCTGGATAGGCATCGTATATAAAGATTTGCGGTTTGCCGGTGTCGGGGTGCAGCGTGGTTGAGACGCCACCGATGTCGTTGCGGTCGCACAAGGCAAACAGCGGAAGCAGCGCGATAGCCGCATGCTCGGTAGCGTGCAACCCACCGGCGTAATCCAATCCTTTTTGAGCATGCTTAACTACCATTTCTGACGGCAGGTCAAACCACAAACCTATGGTGGTAAATACCTGCTCAGGTAAATCCAGAGGCTCCTCACCGATAAGATCTTCACTTAAGATACGCTTCTTTTTAAATCCCAGCACCTGCGTGGTTACCTCTACCTCACCCAGAAAAACATCGACTCCATTGACATGTTTATTGATAAGCGTATTTTTTACCGAAATATCGGTTAAATCCTTGGGCTGAGTGTAGTAGGGCACTTCAGTTGGCACTGCATAGGCGGTCCGGTTTTCCAGATCGAGCTTGGTTATCAAATATGTATCGCCCTGGTGTAGATATATTGCGCCAGTGTGTATCTGGAAGAAGGCAGTTGCCGCATCTATAATTTCCAGTAGCTCGTAGTCTTCGGATGCATCCACCAGCACGTAATGATCCGATGAAGAAGAGCGTATGCTCACGTCCTGCGCTGGATAATCAATATCTGGCGCCAGGTGCCACGCACGTGGGCGTTTACGCATTTTGTCGGCAGCTATAAGGCCATCTATTGCTTCCTCAAAGCGCTTACCGAAGAAGCGGCTGTCTCGAGCTTTCAGCGGCAATTCCCACGCCGCGCACAGCAGGTGAGGCTCAAGTATATGGGGATTACCTTGATTCGTCAGGGCGTTTTCGTGGCTTTTTTCAAAAAACACCTCTGGGTGCTGCATGAAGTATTGATCCAGCGGATTATCAATGCCTATCAGGAAGGAAATCGAAGTTTCTTTCCTGCGGCCGCTACGCCCAGCCTGCTGCCAGGTGCTGGCTATGCTTCCGGGATAACCAGTGAGCACCGTAGCATCCAGGTTGCCGATGTCTATGCCCAGCTCCAGCGCATTTGTGGATATGGTGCCCAGCAGCTTGCCGGAAAACAGGTCGCGCTCTATCTGGCGGCGGTCCTCCGGCAGATATCCGGCACGGTATGGTTTGATCCTGTCGGCAATCTCTGGATCTATTTCACTCAATTGCTTGTGAATGTAGATATAAATCAGTTCAGCCAACCTGCGCGTTCTGGCAAATGTGAGCGTGCGTATACCATGACCGATAAGCTCGGTTGAGATAAATGTCGCCTCGCTGTTGGCGCTGCGCCGCGCCGATGTTTTTTCGTCGATAATGGGCGGATTCCAGAAAAGGAAGTCCTTGCTACCGTGTGGCGAGCCGTCTCTGTCTATTACTTCGCACGAAAGGCCGGTTATTTTATCCGCATGGTCCTGCGGATTGGCGATGGTGGCGGAACACAAAATGAACTGCGGGTCTGACCCGTAGTGAGAGCAGATACGCCTCAAGCGCCGCATTACATTTGCTACGTGCGACCCGAACACTCCTCTGTATACATGCGCCTCATCAATAACCACGTATTTAAGCCGGCTCAAAAATCTTGACCATTGTTGATGGTTGGGCAGTATCCCCAAGTGCAGCATGTCTGGATTCGATAATAAGATATGAGCAGAACGCTTTATCTCCGGGCGCTGCTCGTAAGGCGTATCACCGTCAAATGTGCCGTGGCTGATGTTGACGTCTAGTATGGATATGAGTTGGTTCAGCGTTCTAAGCTGGTCTTGAGCCAGTGCTTTGGTAGGGAAAAGATATAGCGCACGGCTTTCTTTGTGCTTAAGCATCTCATCCAGCACAGACAGGTTGTAACACAGCGTCTTGCCGCTTGCGGACGCTGTGGTCACAATTACGTTCTTGTCTGTTTTGACGGTGTTAATGGCTGCCGCCTGATGCCAGTAGAGGGGCAGTAGACCTAGCTTTTCACTCGCAGCCATCAGTGAAGGATGAAGCGGTGTATCCAGTTCTCCGTGTATTGCTCTGGTGGGGGAGATGTGCTCGGTATGTACTATCTGTTCTTCGTATTGAGACAGGGTTTTGAGATGGTTCAGAAACGCTTGTATGTCCATCTATAACGCCTGCGTAAGCTCTATTTCATAGTCCAGTATCTCGGCATCGCCTCTGACGATGTGTATAAAGTCCATCACCTTGGACAGCATCTCGTTTGCATGGCGGGATGAGTTGCTTACACACGTTATGCCAATAGTGGCCAGTTGCCATAGCTCCTGATCATCTATCTCAGCTACAGAAACGTTGAATTTGTTTTGGACGCGGGTGATGATAGGTTTTACAAACTGCCTTTTCCCTTTAAGGGAATGACTTGCGTGGAGTCGTAGCTTTACCTTGAGGACGCCGATGTGCATGTGAGCACCTCGATAGCTAGAGTTTAGCCAGTTGTTCTTCAAACTTTTTGAGTTTTTCTTTGTTCTCTTCTAACTGCTGCCGTTGTTTTTCAACTACATGAGGGGGAGCCTTAGTTACAAAGTTCGGATCGCTTAATTTTGCTTCTATACGTCCAATGTAGAGTCTACATTCTCCACTTTCTTTTGTTAAACGCTGTTTCTCAATCTTGATATCAATACGAGCTCGTGTAATTACTTCAACATCTTTATATGGTACATCTATTATTCCAGCGTACGCAGCTTTCATAGAGTCAGGTATTTTTTCTCGAGTTGGTACAATTGTGACTGCACTTCTTGATAATTTTGCAATGTTCGTTTGTTGAGATTGGAATAGTGGTTCCATAGCCCAACCAGAAACTACTACGGTATCTGTTATTTGAGAAGGGGGAATTTGATTCTCCGTACGAGTATTTCGCACAGAACGAATTGTTCTTTTAATGGCCTCCATCTCCTGCTCTGCTTTGGTGTCGATTTCTCCCGCATTTGTGGGGTATTCAGCGATTATGATGGAATCAACGTTTTTGAGGAAACCGGCGATGTCCGTCAGCGCCTGCCACAGCTCCTCGGTAATAAAAGGCATGAACGGATGCAGCAAACGCAGAGCTGTTTCCAGAACATGCACCAGTACGGGAATAGGAGATTTAGCATCACTATCCCGCAGCCTGTTTTTAGCAAACTCGATGTGCCAGTCGCAGTATTCGCTCCACAGGAAATCGTATATCTCGCGCTGTGCCTCGCCGAACTGGAAGTCCTCAAGCAGTCTGTTCACATCAAGTATCAACCTGTTGAGTCTGCTTACTATCGATCGATCTTCGGTGGGGGCTTGTGTAATATCGTTCAAATACATTTTGTATTCGTTTTCATCAATTGCCGTGATGTTCGATAGCACAAAGCGCGCGGCGTTCCAAAGCTTGTTGGCAAAGTTGCGGCTGGATTCCAGCCTTTGTGTAGTGAGTTTCATATCGCTGCCCGGCGTGTTGCCAGTTGATAGCGCAAAACGCAGGGCGTCTGTCCCGTACAGATCTATGGTATCCAGCGGGTTGATAACATTGCCCTTGGTTTTGCTCATTTTTTCACCTTTGGCGTCGCGTACCAGGCCGTGCAGGTAAACTGTGTCAAAGGGTATCTGCCCGGTGTTCTCTATACCCATCATGATCATCCTAGCCACCCAGAAAAACAGGATGTCGTATCCAGTTTCCATAACTGTGGTTGGATAAAAGTAATTGAAGTCTTGCGTATCATTGGGCCAGCCCAGAGTGGAGTGCGGCCATAAGCCGGAACTGAACCATGTATCCAGTACATCGGGGTCCTGCTCTAGATTCGATGAACTGCATTTGCTGCAACTGTCGGGAGTATTTATGGATGAGATTACCTCACCGCAATCTTGGCAGTACCACACCGGAATGGGATGTCCCCACCAGAGCTGGCGGCTGATGCACCAGTCTCTGATGTTCTCCATCCAGTTGAGGTAAACCTTGGTGAAATGCTCAGGTATTATCTTAATGCGGCCGCTGGTTATTGCTTCGATGGCGGGCTTGGCCAGCGAATCCATTTTGAGGAACCACTGTAGTGAAACGGCTGGCTCAACAATCGTTTTGCACCTCTGACAATGTCCCACCGAATGATCGTACGGCTCAACTTTGACCAACAGCCCGTCCTTGTCTAGATCTACAAGAAGCTGTTTACGGCAGTCAAACCTGTCCATGCCGGCATATGGACCGGCATTCTCGTTCATGGTGGCATCCTGGTTCATGATGTTAACCAGCGGCAGGTTGTTGCGTTGGGCCACCTCAAAGTCAACCGGATCGTGTGCTGGCGTGATTTTTACGACACCGGTGCCAAAAGCGGGGTCAACAGCCTCATCTACTATTATAGGTATTGCCCTGTTGACTGCTGGAAGTATAACCTCTTTGCCCACAAGATTCTTAAAGCGCTTGTCACTTGGGTTTACCGCCACCGCTGTATCACCAAGTATGGTCTCGGGACGGGTGGTGGCCACGGTAATAAACTGGTTGTTGTCATCGGCAAGCGGGTAGCGCACATAATATAGTTTGCTTACGTGTGTATCGTGTTCAACCTCAAGGTCGGAGACGGCTGTTGAACAACTGGGACACCAGTTGATCATGCGCTCACCCTTATAAATCAGGCCTTTCTTAAATAGGTTATAGAAGGTGGTGCGCACTGCCAGATTTGGCCCGTCATCCATAGTAAAGCACTCGCGGCTCCAGTCGCAGGAAACGCCCAGACGCTTGTGCTGTTCCGTGATCTTATGCCGGTGCTCGTTGGCCCACTCCCATGTGCGCTCAAGAAATTTCTCTTTGCCCA
>DAOUZV010000092.1 GCA_030665485.1 Chloroflexota bacterium
CCGCTGTCTGCCATTGCCAGCTGTCCTGATACCAGCACATAGCCGATATCTGCAAATTCCAACCCCTTTTTTGCGTTCTGCTCAACCATAATGATGGTCTTACCTTCTTTGTGCTGAAGGTCGTCCAGGATCTCAAACACCATACCTATGAAGCGGGGCTCGAGCCCAATGGAAGGCTCGTCCACTAACAGAACTTCCGGCTCCATTATAAGGGCACGGGATATCTCCAGGAGCCGCCTTTCGCCGCCCGAAAGCACACCAGCCTGTTGGTTTCGGCGTTCGGCCAGCCGGGGGTACTTATCGAGCACCTTTTCCGCAGCCTCGCGAGCCTGACCCGGCTTGTCCATGAGAAATCCGCCCATGATCATATTTTCTTCAACCGTCATATCGGGAAATATCGAGGCATCTTGAAGGATATAAGCAATGCCGGCCTTCTTTAGCTTTTCGTTAGGACTCAGCCGGGTCACGTCGTTCCCACGAACCTTGATGGTACCACCTGTAATCGTAGTGAATCCATAAATGGAATGTAGTATGGTTGACTTGCCGGCACCATTGGGACCTATGAGGCAAAGAGACTGGCCGGCTCCAACCAGTAAATCGAATTGGTGCAAAACAACCATCTTGCCATAGCCGGCTTTTAATCCTTCAATGGCAAGCAGCGGTTCTTTATCTACCAATTCACTCAATTGCTCTCGGCTTGGACCCTCTGCAGTCAGCTTCGCAGCCTGGCGCTCTACCTCATCAACAGAGAGCACCGTATCTACATGGCCGAGGCCGTAACTTGTAAAACCGCTTTTTCCGCCTTGCTGTTCTTTGTTTCGGTTCATCACTTCGCTCCGAGATAAGCGTCGATCACCTGCTGATCATTTTGGATCTGATCGGGCGGACCACTGGTCAGGAGTTCGCCATGGGCCAGACAATAAATGTGCTCGGCCAGGTTCATGATTGCACGCATATTGTGCTCGATAACAAAGAGCGTGATTCCTAGATCGGCATTGGTGCGCTTTAAGCGTTCGATTAAACCATTGATCAGAGTTGGATTAATGCCCGCCGTGGGTTCATCCAAAAGGAGCAGCTTTGGTTCGTTCATAAGCGCCATGGCAAATTCCAAAAGCTTTTGCTGGCCGAAAGAAAGATCTCCCGCCATGAGGTGCCGTTTCATATAAAGTCCTACAAACTCCAGCAAACTCTCGGCCTTATCCGTGACCTCAGGCGGATATTTGGAAAACATAGCACGAAAACCCCCGCTGGTGTGAGGTACGCTAATCTGCATGTTCTGAACGCAGGTCATCTTTCCATAAATGTGTGTCTGCTGGAAGGTTCTTAGTAGGCCCATACGTGCAATTTTCGGCACTCTCATACTCGAGATTTCTCTGCCTTCAAAGCGTATATAACCTTTATCAATGGGATGGTAGCCAACAATTGAGTTAAAAAGCGTTGTTTTACCGGAGCCGTTAGGACCGATGAGGCCAATGATACTACCCTGAGGGACAGAGAGAGTGATGTTGTTATTGGCAACCACTCCGCCAAACCTCTTGCATACACTTCTAACCTCTAACTGTTGATAACTCACACCTGACCTCCTTTAGAGGCGTTGAGTACGCTATTTTTCTCTACACGATATCCGAAGCGCTCGGGCCATCGCTCCCGCATCCAGCCCATAATACCCAGTGGAAAGAAAACAACAATACCGATAATTAGTGCGCCCATGGCAACTCTCTGCCATCCGAATAAATAAGTCCAGAAAAGTTCTTGTGTGATGTGAAAGATTATGGCACCGATTACCGGTCCCCAAAGGGTTCCTTTGCCGCCAAGGATAGCCATTAAAATCATCCATACTCCGAAGGTAGCGCCTGCAAAGGCTACCTCTGTGGGATCGATAAATCCGATAAGGTGACCCATACCGCCTCCGGCAATTGCAAGGAAGAAAGCTGATATGCACCAGGCCACGATTTTATACTTGGAGGTGTGGATGCCCATGGCTTCGGCCTTATCTTCGTCATCGCGGATAGCATTGATGGCAAGACCGAAGCGCCCGGAATAAAGCCATTTCAACGTTATGAATGTAACTCCGGCCAGGAGGAAGAAAATGTAATAGAAAAAGGCCCCACGTTCCCCTAATCCGTCAGGAAACACCGGAGTTACCAATCCGGAACCCGCACCGATATATTCCCAGCCGCTTGCTAGCTCGCCCGCGGCAACAGTTAGCCCCAAAGTACAGATACCGAAATATTGTCCACGCATCCCCATCCCCAGGATTAAAGCACCGAGGATCGCAGCTATAACCACCGCAACAATGCCTCCCAAACCCATACCCGACAATAATCCTGCCAGATACTCACTGGGTTTTAGTGTCTCCACCGCACCGGCGACGTGAACGTATTCCTCGATATCGAAGTGCATATTCCGCTGAATAATGGCTGTCACGTACATGCCGATGCCGAAAAACACAACGTTGCCAAAAGAGGTGTAGCCCATCTGTCCGCCAACAAGATCCCAAGTAAGTGCAAATACTACCATCACCCATAGAAAAGCAAGCTGGGTTTGGTAGGCCGACAATGCCCAGGGTGCAATCAGAGAAGCAATAAGGATGCTACCGTAAAATGCATATTTACGTCCGGTAGTATTCATTTGAGATACCTGCGCTTAAGACTCAGCTTGAAGTTACGCCAGACCAGTATAACTACAAGCAGCGAGAAGACAAATGCCGCTTGAAACTCGGTACCAAGGATAAATCCGGCGATGTTCTCTGCAGCGCCAAGACCCAAGCCTGCCAGGATCACTCCGGACACGTTGCCTATCCCTGCAACGATAACGATCATGAAAGAACGAATTGTATAAGCGAGTCCTGCGAACGCCTGAATGACCCAGGTCATCACCACCAAAGCTCCCGCCGCGCCGCAAATGGCAGCGTTCAGAGCGAAAGTGGAGGCATAGACCTTGTTTGTATCGACACCCAGAATGCGTGCAGCCCTTGCATCTTGGGCAGTGGCGCGGATAGCCTGCCCTAGCCGAGCCTTTTTCATAAATAACGTAAGGCAGGCACCAACCACGATGGCAATAAAAAAGCCAACGACCTTAATCTGCAACACCGTTACATTACCATCAAAAAAGAACCAGGTGTCTAGTTTGGACTCAACGATCTGGACATCGGCACCGAACAACTGGTTCATAAGCTGTTGCATAAGGATGGCAATACCAAAAGTAGCAAGGATTGAAATGAATAGATCCTTTTCTACAATGCGAACAATAATGAGGTGGTATAGAATCCAGCCGACAATATACAGCGCTACCACAGCCAGTGGTACACATAGGAAGAGATTCAAACCCGCTTTGTGAAGGGTATAGACAATGAACCCACCCAGGATTACGAACTCTCCTTGCGCGAAGTTTATTATCTTCATAACACCCCATACAAGCGCCATTCCATATGCCGCCAGGGCAAAAATAGCACCGATAAGGATGCCATCGATAATAAGTTGGAGTGAGAAAATCGGTGCGGAAAAAAGAATCTGAAGACCATCCATAATAAAAACTAATCGCCCGTCTCCGCTTTCAAAGCAGGGACGGGCGTCTCCCTTATTGATTTATCGATCGCGCCACTTGGGTTTCGGATAGATTACCTCGCCAGCGGCAAATCTGCTGGGAGCCACCGGTATCAACTTGCCTTTCTGGATCTGGCGCAGCACCATGGGTTTTGCAATGTTCTTGCCCGTATCGTCGAAGTCGACCCAACCATAGAAGGTCAGAAGGTTGGTTGCGGCCAAAGCATCGCGTACTTTCTCAGTATCAAATGATCTGGCCCTTTCCAGGGCGTCGACGTAAACAAGCACGGCTGCGGTCGACTCCGCTGCCTGGTAAGGCGGCATATAGCCATAAGTTTCTTTGAACAATTCGGCGTAGTCACCGGCAAAACCGAACCACTTATCCCTGTATGTCATGGTCTCCGCCCATTGTGTGGCACAAAGTGTGTAGTTGGCATCACCACCAAATTTGCCTATCACGTCGGCTGCCTCGCAATGTGTGATAGCCAGCATGGGAACGTCCACCTTCATCTGTGAAGTCTGGCGGATAACAAGTGCCGCACCCTTGGAGTGCCCGGAAACGATGAGAGCATCGGGCCGTAGCGCTTTGACCTTGGTCAGAGTCGCCGTCATATCGGTCAGTTCTTTCGGCAGCTTGTCGTCAATGATTACTTTCATGCCCCACCGCCTGGCATCATCGAGAACACCGGCGCGGATGTCCATGGAAAAGGGGTCGTTTTCAACAGCGATGGCAATTTTCGCAGAACTCGGATCTTTACCGGCCTCCTTGAACTGCTCTGCCAGCAAGTTGATGGATTCCGCCAGATACTGCTCTGAAGTAGAGAGCACGGCAAAAAGGTACTTATAACCTTTGTTGAAAAGGCTGCGAGAAGCACCATTTCCCTCGACCATGGGAATCTTATATTTCTCGGTTATCGGTGCGATTCCTTTAGTCGGGCCGGAACCGTATGGACCGAGGATGAACTTGATTTTATCCTGTTTGATCAGCCGATCGGCCAACTGCCCGGCGCGGGCCGGTGTCGACTCATCGTCGTAGTACTTGATCTTGATCTTATAGGTCCCACCGTCCACAAAAATACCGCCCATCTCGTTGATCCTTTTGACGGCGAGTTCATAACCATTCTTGGTGTGCTTGCCATTGGTTGAGTATTTCCCTGTGAAGGAAACCGCTGCGCCGAATATGATTGTGTCTCCCTCGACCTTGGCCTTTGCGGGAACCGTAAAGACGAAGCCCACCACAGCTACCACAAACATCACTGCTATTAGAAATTTCAATTTTTTCGACATTGTTTTATCCTCCTTAAATTAATTTCTGTTAAAGTTAATAAAAAAACATAGAAAAATAGCCTGAATAATATCTAATATTCAGATCTTGATGTCAATAGCAAAGTGATTAAAGATTTGGGCCGAAAAGAAAGAGCGGTTCTGCTCATAGGATTTAGCACGAATCTCTATTTTAAATTCACGTAGTTAGTGCCTGAACGAAAGGTGCCAGATTTCCTCACAAGTCCCCCTTTCGTAAAGGGGGATTTAGGGGGATTTCAAA
>DAOUZV010000120.1 GCA_030665485.1 Chloroflexota bacterium
CCGTTGTATTCACCAACCTGCCTGAGTTGCTTAAAATGTTTGAGGAAGACAAGGACACCGATCTGGTGGTAATAGTTGGTGAGGTTGGCGGTATACAGGAAGAGAAGGCGGCCGAATATATAGACCGCTGGATGACCAAGCCTGTGGTTGCTTATATAGCCGGTCTAAATACACCGGAGGGCAAGAAGATGGGCCATGCTGGCGCCATTATCCAGGGAGACGGCAAGGGCACCCCGCAGAGCAAGATTGCCGCATTAAGGGAAGTAGGCGTTGACATTGCCAAGTACCCGGCAGACATAGTCGATCTGGTCAAGCAGCACCTGGGCTAGTTTCCTCTCACAGACATTATCTATCATCGACCTTCATTTAGTCTTAGCTAGTTTCCCCTCAATCCTAATCGTAATACTCACTTACCCCTATGACCTTATCATTACCAGCAGCATTTTAAAGCGCTCGGTTGCGCTTAAGGCGTGTGGCTCGTTTGCGGGCATAATTATCATCTGGCCGCTTTCTATGTGGTTGGGTTTGCCGGATATGCTTATCTGAGCCTTACCATCCATGATATAGGCGAAGGCGTCGAACGGAGCGGTGTGCTCGCTCAAGCCCTGACCTTTGTCAAAAGCAAAAACGCTTATGGTCCCGATGTCTTTATTGATGATCGTTCTGCTTACCACGGCACCTTCCTGGTAATCAATCAGCCCCGCTGCATCCAAAGCTCTGGCTATAAGTTCCTTGGGATCGTTTTCTGCATTACTCATCGTCTCATTCCTCCATGCTTTCTGTCCTATCGTTACTGATGAGTTTATTATTATCCGATTGCGACGTCAACGTGTATGATTTGCATCATGCTTTCGTTCTTTACTGCGTATCACATAGGTTCACGATATTGCTACGCACGCAGAGATTCGGTCTGCTTCAAGTAGGAAGGTTTCTTGGCATTCTTCAGGTAAGCGCTATTTCTTGCGTTTTTCCTGATCAGCAAAGTCCTGGCCTTTGGTGGGGTCGCCCAGCACGCGGTTGAGGTTGATGGCCTGCACAACGAAGTCGGAAATGGCCGCTGCGTCTATCTCCGCAGGGTGCCTTATGGTAATATGACGCATTGTATCGCCCTGTCCTTCAAGCAGTCCTTTGGGATCGCGAATCTCGACGCCACGCCAGAACCCGATAGCAACGGTTTCTGAAAAAGCCTTGATATAAGCAAAAGGGCCGTCGCTTTCGTAAACGGGTTGTGCCCGCTTTATGATTTCATACACGCCGGGTGCGGTCATCAGCAATATTTGCCGCAACCGGGCCACTATCGCCGCCAACGGCTCATCAAGACTGCTTATATAACTATCAACATCCATCTCTTCGTCCTTCACCGCGTATCGCATAGGTTCGAATCGCTGTACGCACGTAGATTGTCGCTGGTTTGGCAGTATTTCCGTATTTTAAAGTCGTTTTTTTAGAATCAACGTTGTCACATAAACCGCTGAAAGCGTTCTTTCTTGGCTTTGCAGATGGGACATACCTCCGGCGGCTCGTTTCTGGCGCACAGATATCCACACACGGTGCACCTGTATACCGGAAGCGGCAGTTCGGATATCGTCGTTTTCGCATCTTTTGTCGCTATGGACCTTTGCTCATTGGATGGTCGGCGTTCCGGTATGGACTCGGCCTGCTTTTTACCCTCGGCGATGCTCCTTGATACGTAGAGGGCGCAATAGCAGTTGCCGTACTGGTTTATGTCGGCGTCCCTGTAGTCGCAGGGGCAGATGATGTCCATATCTGCTGCCTTGTTGCCCGAAGCCAGTCTACAGGGGCATGCCTGGTAGCCGTATCTGGGCTCGTTCACCAGCAGTCCTTTGATGAGCTCCTTGGTGAACTCGACATCGGGGTTGAGGTGGTATCCCGCAGCTTTGGCATCGCTTTTGAGCCTGATATACAGCAGGTCGATCTGCTCTTTTGTAGGCGATGCGTTGTTTGCCATAGCATGTACCCCTTGCGAGTGATTGTACTATGAGCTAAAAAGTAACGCAACTTTTACTGTTTTACAGCATCGTTGAAAGTTACCTCAGCGCTTGGCGTACCAGATCTTCCTTAAATCCCCTGATGCCCTCGTCGCCGATTACCAGTGTGGGGAAGGTTTTTGCCGGATTATACTTGGCTATTTCATCAAGCGCTTTCGCCTTGTCGCTTCCTTCAAGCAGGTCAACATCTATGTAGTCGTAAGCTGTACCCAACTCACCAAGCAGGCGCTTGGTTCTGTTGCACCAGATGCAGGTGCTTAAGGCATACAGCATTACCCTGCCCTTGTCTTGCCCGTCGACGTGCTTTTTCTGCATTAAACCCCCTCTCCTGTGTTCGTATCGCATATACGTACTGAACCAAAAAATATAGAGTGATTTATGTTACAAGGTTTTTGCTAACCTGTATGGCTACGCCCTTTATTTCGGCGTTTCCGCACTCGATTGTTTCGGTATCGTCCTCCAGCCAGACCCAGTTTGTTTCCTCCCGGTATCGCATGATCTTGACCTTCTCCATATCGTTCCTTGTGTCTCTGAGCTGCACCACTACGACCCCCCCGTTTTTGGGGTGTCTGTTATCGAGGTCTACGATCACTATATCGCCCTCCTCGATCTCAGGTGCTAGGCACTGGTCTTCAATTATAAGGCATATAACGTTTTTCTGCGATATCTGTAGTCTGGACAAGTATACGTAATCCAGCACCTCGTCCTCATCGATTACATCCAGCGCATCGCTAGGTGCGTGTATGCGCCCGATAACCGGAAGCGTTACCACCGGTATGGCAACGGGCTGATTTGATAGTGCTTCCGCCATGGCCTGTGACAGAATTGCCTCCAGCGATCTGGTTCGACTTGTTTGCTCAAGTTTCGGCTCGCCACTGATGAGCGAGTCCAGGGATATTTTGTAGAAAGCCGCCAGTTTTTGAAGCGTGTTTATTGAGGCGGACGGATTGTTACCGGACTCTAGCTGGGACAGCTGGCTGCGGGCAATGCCGGTAAATCCGGCCACATCCACCTGGCGCAGGTTGTGGTTTTTACGTAAGTTTATTAGAACATCGCTTCTTATCTGCAACAATCGAGTACCTTTCATGTCCGAGTAGTATACCATTGTATCAGCATTTAACATTTTGTCAAGGAATTAAACAATTCAGCAATGTTAATATCTACGAAGTTTGTTCTGAGAAGTTGACAAACTGTTAAATTAGACATCTTAACGCCACATATTTTAGCAGGTAAATAGAAAGTGGTTCTTAGTTTGAAAGACATCAACTGTATACCATTTTGAGGAATATACACTGTATGGCGGGTTGTTAATACTGTCAACCATAACAATGTTCGTTTAAGACAAAAGGCGGGCCTGTGAGCGCATGTTTTATGAATGTAAATTATGCCTCTACGAGCGCTGTTATAAGAGATGGACATGTTTATTGCCCAGCTAATAGGCTACTTAGGGTTGCTAGCAAATTGGATATGGTGGATTCTTAGGCAGCGTGCGAAGACACGCCGTCCTTCAGATTGCAGGAGGTGATAAATAGATGAGTTCACGGCTTAATCACGCTTGTATTATACGTGAGCAAGTATTGTTCACTGCAAATGCATCACTCTTATAGTGAGAGTGAACTATATACTTACTATAGAACAGATAGTCAGTCGCTAGCTGGCCTGGGAAGCTCATGTAGATAGCCAGCCGATATCCAAGTTGCTCAGCAGGGTGATAGCTTGGCGAGCATCCCTCGCTTGACCCGTTTTGAGGTACCACCTTATACTTATAGGTGAGGTTTTGTTTTGTCGAGAAATCGGCGCTTTGCGAAAAAGGTCCCCACGAGCGGAAAGCACTGCCCGTCATGTGGCAACGACGTAGGCTGGTCCCCCGGACTTAAGTCGGTGTGGCCGATGACGCTTACATGCCCGTACTGCGATACGGACCTGGCGTACGTCGGCGTTCGTTATGTTTCTGTTGTTGTAATAGTGGTGGCGATTGCGCTTTGCGTAGTGGCATTTTTCATCGCCGCGTATATGGTGCCCTTCCAGTATCCGCTTCTGCGCATAG
>DAOUZV010000099.1 GCA_030665485.1 Chloroflexota bacterium
CCTGCATTTATTATTAACAAGGTCTGTCGCGGCAACTCCGTACTCATAACAGGGCGAGAACTAGGTGGAAAGCAAAACGGCAACTATTTCGTCCGTTTCTTCCGCCAGCTTATTGTATACTTCGGCAAACTGACCGATAGACGGGGATGCGGTAGTGGGCCAAACCTTGGTATCCACAATGCGGGTGTAGAACTGGTCGGCGGTTATGTCTACGCCATCCAGATATGCCTCGTCACCAAAAACCACGGTCAAGGGCACAACGGTAATATCCAGCTCTTCAGCTATTTCCTTCGGGATATCGGAACTGCCATCAGTAACGATTTTTACCGTCATGCTTAGCACCTCCTTATTACTCAACGGAGATTATGTAGTTATAATGAGGCTGCTTGCCCTCAACCACCTCTATCTCCAAACCAGCGTGATAGCCGTTCATTGAATGCACTATGCTATCAACCTCATCCTCACTGCTATCCGCGCCCCAATAAACGGTAACCAGAGCACCATCGGCAAGATCCAGCATGTCTATCAATGCAGAAACTACATCCAAGCGATCGTTACCAACCTTGATAAACTCGCCATCGATAAAGCCTATGGTCTGACCCTCTTTAATTTCAACACCATTGAGCTTTGTTGTCCTGATGGCCGTGGTAACCTCGCCTGTTCTAACACCCGATACCGCCTCTCCCATTACCTCGACGTTGCTGTCAAGGTCATCACCCGGTTGAAACGCCAGCAGTGCGGCAATGCCCTGAGGGATCGTCTGCCCAACAACCGCCACTTTTTTATCTGCAAGTGACTGCGCCTGTCTGGCGGTAAGCAGAATATTAGGATTATTGGGCAAGATAATGACTTCATCGGTTGATGCTGATGCCACCGCGCGCAGCAGCTCCTCAACACTAGGGTTCATCGTCTGCCCGCCCGGAACTATTATGTTAGCGCCTATACTTTTGAAAACCTCGGAAAGACCCTCGCCGGAAACCACCGCTACAGTCGAAATTCCGCCCACCACCTCCGACTGATCATCTTTGGCGACAATGAAATCTTGGTGCTGGTCCTGCATATTATCTATCTTCAGCTGATGCATGGTGCCAAGAGCCCCGGCATAGACCAGTACCGCACCGGGGTTGAAAGTATGGATATGAACTTTGACCACATCATCGTCGCCAACCACCAACACCGATTCTCCCATCGAACACAGCCTCTCGCGAATTACGTTGATGTTCAGCTCGCTGCCTTTGACAAGGAATTCAGTGCAGTAGCCATACTCCATCTCCTGCTCCACCTGAACCACCGCCGGCGCAGAACATATCATATTCTCATCTTTGAGCCCATTTTCTCCACGGGCTCCCTTTAGATAATGCAGGGCTCCCTCAAGCATCACATAAAGCCCCTGGCCGCCCGCATCAACCACGCCGGCATCACGTAATACATCCAGCAGTGTCGGTGTTTTGGCAACAGACTCTTTCGCCACATTCACTGCCGTCTCCAAAACGGATGCTATATCACACTCATTTGTTAAAGCCTCATTTTGAGCGGCGGCGGCGGCTTCTCGTATGACGGTTAGAATCGTGCCTTCTACAGGATTACTTACGCCTTTATAGGCATGGGAGGAGGCTTCCATCAGGGCAACGGCAAATTCTTTGGCACTAAAGCATTCCTTGCCCTTAAGCCCATAGGCAAGACCGCGAACTATCTGGGAAAGAATCACACCGCTATTGCCGCGTGCCCCCATAAGAGCGCCCTTGGCCATAGCATCGGCAATAGCCGAGGCGTTTGCCTCTTTGGCTCTATTTGCTTCATCGGTAGTAGCACGCATGGTAAGCAGCATATTGGTGCCGGTATCCCCGTCGGGCACAGGAAAAACGTTCAGCGAGTTGATGTTTGCGGCATTTTTCTCCAGCCAGCGTGTAGCCGCAACAAACATACCCTTAAGCATCTCTCCGCTGCAGGAATCTATCCGCTCCATCTTTCTCCCTACTCGATTCGCGATCGATATGCCTTCTAAGAAATATACATCGTATTTCTATGCATGCACGTTACCACATAATGATTATTATTTCAATACTGTAAGCTACGCATCCACTTGCTAATGTGCACTCGAATGTGGTATGATTTTTCACGATTCTACTAGATAGATGTCCATTAGTCAAAGGAGTAAATTAAGTTGAAGTGTGATATATGTGGCAAAATCCCGCAATTCGGCCACAACGTTTCTCATTCAAACCGCCATACCAACCGCAAGTGGCTACCCAACATACAGGCGGCAACTTTGGTAATAAACGGTCAAAAGAAGAAGCTCAACGTTTGCACCAGGTGCCTGCGCACCCATAACAAGGCAAACAATTAAACTTCTTTAAGCGATACTGTTTTTGATTTTAGCGATAGCTTCGGCTATCGTTTCCTTTTTATTGAAAACGGCGGAGCCTGCAACCAACACCTGCGCACCGGCGTTTACCACCTTCAATGCATTATCGGCGGTAATGCCCCCGTCGATTTCGATCTCGCATGATATGCCAAGCTCGTCGATTTTTTTTCGCAGCCGTGCCACCTTGTCCTCTGAGCCCGTTATATATTTTTGACCGCCAAAGCCAGGGTTAACACTCATAATCAGCATCAGATCAATGCTGGGCAGTATTTCGTAGATAAGTTCCAGCGGAGTAGCAGGATTTATCGATACACCGGCTTTAGCGCCCAACTCTTTGATGTTTTCGACAACCCGATGCAGATGCTTACATGCCTCGGCGTGGACGGTGATAATATCCGAACCAGCCTCGGCGAACTGCTTTATGTACTTCTCCGGAGATTCGATCATCAAATGCACATCTAGAGGCAGCTTTGTACAGGAGCGGATGGACTTGACCACAGCCGGACCAATGGTGATATTGGGAACAAAGTGCCCATCCATCACATCCACATGAATCCAGTCAGCGCCAGCTTTTTCAGCCTCATCAATCTGGGCTCCCAGACGGGAAAAATCCGCCGAAAGTATGGACGGAGCCAATTTAACCCCGTTTTTCTCTGCCATTAAGCCTCTCCCTTGCTAGTTTGAGTGCCGCTTCAACCTGCTCCGGCGCGGTCCCACCCGGCACATTACGCCCGTTTATGGATTTTTCCACGCTTATATCGCAAATATCCTTCTCGAACAGCGACGAGAAATTCTGGTATTCTTCGATGCTCAGCTCATTCAAGCTTTTGTTCTTATCTACAGCGTACTTGACCAGATTGCCCACGATTTGATGCGCCTCGCGGAACGGCACACCCCTGCCCACCAGATAATCGGCCACATCGGTTGCCAATATGTATGGGCTGTCGGCCGCACTACGGGTGCGATCGGCGTTGACCGTAAGCGTCGATACCATGCCAGCGAAAACCTCGACCGTCGACAGCAGTGTGTCAACCGTATCAAAGAAGCCCTCCTTGTCCTCCTGTAAATCCTTGTTATAGGCAAGGGGCAGCGACTTCAGTGTGGTTAGCAATCCGATGAGATTGCCATAGACACGGCCCGTCTTGCCCCGCGCCAGCTCGGCAACATCCGGGTTCTTCTTCTGCGGCATAATGCTCGATCCGGTGGCATATGCATCGTCTATCTCGATAAAACCAAACTCCTGCGACGACCAAAGGATGATCTCCTCGGCAAAGCGAGACAGGTGCATCATGGCAACGGCTGCTGCAGACGAATACTCCACCAAAAAGTCTCGATCCGAAACAGCGTCTATGCTGTTGCGGCTGATGCTACTAAAACCCAGCTCTTTTGCGACAAACTCGCGGTCGATGGGATAAGGAACTCCGGCCAGCGCGCCACTCCCAAGCGGCATCACGTCTACATGCTTCATCATATCCTGAAAGCGGCTCACATCGCGCTCAAGCATCTCGTAGTACGCCAGCAGATGATGTGCCAGCAGAATCGGCTGTGCACGCTGCAAATGCGTGTAGCCAGGTATAACCACGTCTACGTTGTCCTCGGCAAGACCAACGACGGCGCGCTCCATCTCGATGAGCATATCGATCGCAATCACAATGGCGCCCTTCACATACAAACGCATGTCCAGCGCCACCTGGTCGTTGCGTGAGCGAGCGGTGTGCAGCTTGCCCGCTAGGTCGCCTATCTTTTCAAAAAGGCGGTTTTCTATGTTAAGGTGTATGTCCTCAAGCTCTTTTTTAAACTCAAACTCGCCCTTTTCTATCTCTTCGCGTACCATCTGAAGGCCATTGACAATAAGTTCGGCCTCCTGCTCGGTAATTATACCCTGCTTACCCAGCATCTTGGCATGTGCAATGCTCCCATAAATGTCATAGACAAACAGGCGCCGGTCAAAGAAAATAGAGGCCTGATAGGTCTCTACCTTCTCGTTCATTTCTTTTTCAAAACGGCCTCGAGTATCGCTCATTCGCTTTCTCCGCCTTTTTTAAAGATTGATGCGAGCCTTTTAGATCATCTAAAAGACGTCTATTTATCGGGGTCATCTCCCTGCAACTGGGTTTGTATCTTCACAGGAAGTCCCCATATGCGTATGAAGCCCTCCGCATTGCTGTGGTCAAACTGATCTTTCTCATCATAGGTGGCCAAATCATAGCTGTAAAGCGATTTTGGCGACTTTCTGCCGACAACGGTAGCAACGCCCTTATATAGCTTCAAGCGCACCAGGCCCGTCACATGGCGCTGCGTGCTGTCAACGTAGGCCGCCAGATCACGGCGGTGCGCGCTGAACCACAGGCCGTTGTATATAAGATCGGCATATTCGATGGCCACCTTGCTCTTGTAGCGCAGCTGATCCTTGGCAAGCGTAATTGCCTCAAGCGCCTGATGCGCAACAAGCAGAACGACCCCGGCGGGAGCCTCATAAATCTCGCGCGACTTTATGCCGACGAGCCTGCTT
>DAOUZV010000032.1 GCA_030665485.1 Chloroflexota bacterium
GATGAGGGTGGCCAGCTCACAGAACTAGTACGCCGCCGCCCCTATCGCGTAATACTATTTGACGAGGTGGAAAAGGCCCACCCAGATGTATTCAACGTGCTGTTGCAAATTCTGGAGGATGGCAGGCTTACGGACGGGCACGGCCGTACCGTAGATTTTAAAAACACCGTGGTTATCATGACCAGCAACCTTGGTACACAGGGCTTGGATCGTCCGTCAATAGGCTTCCAGAAGGAACAGATGTCTAATAGTGAAAAGCAGCGGCTCAAATCATCCATAGATGTAGCGCTCAAGCAGACCTTTCGCCCCGAGTTTCTCAACAGGATTGATGAGATCATAATTTTTGAGCCGCTTACCGAGGAGCAGATCAAGCAGATAGTTGATTTGCTGATGAATGAGGTTCGCAAACGCTTAGGTGATCGCAAAATAACCGTGGAGCTTACTGAAGAGGTCAAGTCCTGGCTGGCAGAGGAGGGGTTTGATGCTGCATTTGGCGCAAGGCCGTTACGCAGAACGATTCAGAGGCAGATTGAAAATCCGCTGTCGAAAAGTATACTGGAGGGAGAGTTCAAAGAGGACGATCATATTCTGGTGGAATTGAAGGATGGCGCTCTGACATTTGGCAAAAAGCAGTAGATCCGCTTTGATTGACAGAAAATGAAAACGGGTGCTAAAATCAAAGTGAGCTTTTCAGTTTGCTTTATGCGATACTGATCTAATATGATCAAATCCAATAGGGGGTGAATATATGGATGGTGCGATTAGCTGGATCGGGGCACATTGGTTGGATTTGGTGTTGGTCGTTGTGCTGATACTATTCTTCTTCATGGGCTGGAAGATGGGTCTTATTAAAGGTGCTTTCTCGCTTCTTGGGCTAGTAGGCGGCATCTGGTTTGGTGGCCTGTGGGCCGATAATTTGGATACGGCGCTTATAAGTCGCTGGCTATCTGGTGATACATCTTACTATGTCAGTTATCTTGCCATTATTCTGATAACCCTGCTTATTGCCTATATCGTAGCGCATTATGTGGGTAAGGTCACTCAGTTTGGATTCCTTGGCTCGGTCAATACTATCGGCGGGATGGTGGTGGGTTTACTCATTGGCGCTTTCCTTGCACAGGCGGTTATTATCGCGATCGCCAATGTCAACGTTTCATTCGTGCAGGATGGTATAGGTAATTCTTCCGTAGCTGGTTGGATAGCGCCGGTCACCGACTGGGCGGTCAAGATACTTCCAGATGAACCTGATTTTTTAAAGAACGTTAAGGATTTTCTCATCGACGCTTAATTTCTATGTTGAGTTTTGCGGTTCTTGTACTCAATCAGAACTACGAGCCGCTGAATGTATGCAATATGCATCGCGCTGTGGTTCTGGTTTGGCGTGGTAAAGCCGAAATACTGGAAAATGGTTTAGGTGAAATCAACAGCTTTTCCATTTCTCTACCTATTCCTTCTGTCATCCGCCTTCATCATTTGATTCATCGCCCATGGCATCGACGCAAGCTTACCAGGCACGAGATATTCATCCGCGATAAATTTACCTGCCAGTACTGCGGTAAACAGGTGCGGGAACTTACGCTGGATCACGTGATGCCCCGTCATCGCGGCGGAGGCCATACCTGGGACAACGTAACAAGTGCCTGCAAAAAATGCAACCATCGCAAGGCCGGTCATACACTGGAAGAAGTCGATATGAGACTGATGAAGAAACCATCGCAGCCCCGTGGCGGAATATACCACGTCATCTATCCTTATATAGATCGCGGGTATGAATGGGGAAAATACGTGCGAGGTTGGGACAGCTAAGCGTCAAATGGCGGAATAGGCGCTGGTTTTCTTTTATGGGCACTGGCTTTAACCATAGTCTCTATCTGTTTACAGATTCCCTCATCGCCCTCGCCGCAGGTTATGTATGTATCGAGCTGGTCGTATGTAATGCCCATCTCCATCTCATCGGTTTGCCCAGACCATAGCCCAGCTGATGGTGGTTTATCTATAATCTGCTGCGGAATTCCAAGATAGGCAGCCAGTTCTCTTACCTGGCCTTTAACCAGAGTGCCCATCGGTATGATATCCGAACCACCGTCACCGTATTTGGTGTAGTACCCCACAGCCAGCTCGCTTTTATTGGAAGTACCCACAACCAGGTAATTGAGCTGATTGGCTATGTAATAAAGAGATGTCATTCTTAACCGAGGTTTCAGGTTTGCCAACGCCAGCTTTTGTTTTTTCTCGTCGATTGTACCAGGCAGTGCAATAGCAGCCATTAGAGAATCATATATTGAGTCCAGTACAACGGTGGTGGTTTCAATATCGAATTGTTTAGCCAGTGCTTTGGCGTCGGCCATATCATCTACGATTGAGTGACACGGCAGAATTGCACCTAGCGTATTTTGAGGAAGGGCCTTTTTGCATAAAACCGCGACAACCGCTGAGTCGATGCCTCCGCTGAGTCCCAGTACCAGTCCTTTGCATCCGGCATCTTCTACCTGTTTTCTTATCCATGAAACCAGTTTTTGGGCAAGTTCTTCCATATCTTTATAAAATCGGCAAATATCTTTTTAACTCGTAGTCCGTTACCTGTTTTCTGTATGTTTCCCACTCTATTTTTTTATTCTTTATGAAGCTGTAGAAAACATGGTCTCCCAAACATTTCCGTACCAGGTCGCTCTTTTCGGTTATGGCAATTGCGTCATCCAGGCTGCCGGGTAGGTTTTTTATGCTCAGTGCATCTCTGTCCTCTTGGCACATCTCGTAGATATTTTGCTCAATCGGCTCTGGCAGTTCGTATTTGTTTTCGATACCTTCAAGCCCCGCTGCCAGCATCACAGCAAACGTCAAATATGGGTTGCATGCAGGATCTGGCGACCTAAGCTCCATTCTGGTTGCATTTTCGTTACCGGGCTTGTACATTGGCACCCTTACCAAATCGGAACGGTTACGCCGCGCCCACGATACATATACCGGTGCTTCATAGCCGGGTACTAACCTTTTGTATGAGTTAACCCACTGATTCGTTATGGCGGTAATCTCAGGCGCATGTCTTAGCAATCCGGCTATATACTGTTTGCCAACGGTTGATAGGTGATATTCATCGTCTTTCTCAAAAAATGCGTTTCTGTTTCCCGTAAAAAGCGACTGGTGCACATGCATACCACTGCCGTTTTCTGAGTCTTGCGGCTTAGGCATAAAAGTAGCATATACGCCATTCTGTAACGCTATCTCTTTGACCACCAGGCGATAGGTCATGATTGTGTCGGCCATGGTAAGGGCATCGGCGTATTTCATATCTATTTCATGCTGGCTTGCAGCCACCTCGTGATGACTGAACTCTACCTGTACCCCTAAATCTTCTAGGGCCAATACTGTGTTTCTTCTCAGATCGTTTGCCATGTCCAGAGGTGTCAAATCGAAGTATCCGCCGTTGTCCAGCCCAATGGTGTCTTCGGAGCTCTCGAAGTAGAAAAACTCAAGCTCGGGACCGACGTTGTATATATAACCCATGTCGGCCGCTCTCTTCAGATTTTTTTTGAGCACATAGCGAGGATCGCCCTCAAACGGTTGGCCTCCAGGCTTTAAAATATCGCAGAACATCCTGGCCTCAACGCTGTCAGGGGTGCTCCATTCTTTCGGAAATATCTGAAAGGTGGCTGGATCGGGCATGGCAACCATATCGCTCTCATCGATTCTGGCAAATCCCTCGATAGATGACCCGTCAAACCCCATGCCGCTTTCAAATGCGCTCTCAAGCTCCGAAACTGATACGGAAAAGCTCTTTAAAAAACCCAAAATGTCGGTGAACCATAGTCTGACAAACCTAACATTATCGTCTTTTACCTGCTTTAGAACCTGCTCTTTAGCTTCTGTGGTCAATTTGGTCACCTCATATATTTAGTTTGGTAGCAGTGCTGATATTGTCAAAAACTATAGAATACCACACGGTGTTTGTCAATTGAATCGACAAGTTGAAACTGCGATGATAGAATAATTAAGTGAACACTATGTATGATGTAATCGTAATAGGTGCCGGACATTCCGGGTGCGAGGCGGCGCTTGCCGCAGCGCGTATGGGCGTAAAAACGCTGCTGCTTACCATGAATTTGGATAACATGGCGCTTATGCCGTGTAATCCGTCGATAGGTGGGCCGGCCAAGGGACACGTGGTGCGCGAGATAGATGCACTTGGCGGCGAGATGGCCCGCAACATTGACAAAACCTTTATCCAGATTCGGATGCTGAACGCCAGCAAGGGTCCGGCGGTTCAGGCGTTGCGCGCCCAGGCAGACAAGCATCGTTACATGCTGGAGATGAGACGTACGCTTGAAAAACAGGAAGGGCTGGATATAAAACAGGCTTTGATCTCAGGCGTTGGCCGCGACGGTGACTATCTGAAGGTTGAGTCCAATCTGGGAACAGCGTATAGATCGAAAACCGTGGTTTTAACCACGGGAACATCCCTGGCTGGACGCATCATAGTCGGCGATATCAGTTACTCAGGAGGCAGGGCTGGGGAGTATGCGGCCACTGAATTATCATATAGTTTAAGAAATCTCGGCTTAAATTTGGGGCGGCTTAAAACGGGAACACCTCCACGTATCGATGCCAGAACCATTGATTTCAGCAAGACGGTAATTCAATCTGGCAATCCTGATCCGCTCTATTTCAGTTTTGTGTCAAACGGTATCCATCAAAAGTTCCCTACGGTAAATCCGATATACCCACAGACCGAAACCTCGGATTGGAGGCCGCAGGTACCTTGCTATCTGGTAAATACAAATGAGAATACACATGAGGTGATACGCTCAAACCTACACCGCGCGCCGTTGTTCAACGGCAGTATTCAGGGCGTTGGTCCCAGATACTGCCCATCGATAGAGGATAAAATTGTTCGTTTTGCACACAAATCCTCCCACGGGTTCTTCTTGGAGCCTGAGGGATGGGAGACGGATGAGGTCTATGTGCAGGGAGCAAACACCAGCCTGCCGGAGGATGTTCAACTGGCCATGCTGCGAACTATACCCGCGCTTAGGCATGTCGAGATGCTGAAACCCGGATACGCCATCGAGTACGATTACGTGCCATCCAGCCAGACCAAATCCTCCCTTGAATCTAAAGTCGTGCAAGGCTTGTTTTTAGCTGGGCAGATCAATGGTACATCGGGATATGAGGAAGCCGCCGGTCAGGGGCTGATGGCTGGAATTAACGCTGCTCTTACGGTCAAGGGCCAAGAGTCGCTGATACTGGGCCGTGATCAAGCCTATATCGGCGTGATGATAGACGATCTGGTAACGCGCGACCTGAGTGAGCCGTATCGCCTATTCACGTCGCGGGCTGAGTATCGTTTGCTGCTGCGCCAGGACAACGCCGATCTCAGATTATCTCAGATCGGGTATGAATTGGGTCTCATTGGTAAAGATCGCCATGAGGCCGTGGAGCAGAAGCGCCGCGGGATTGCTGAAGAGTCGGATCGTTTATCTTCGGTCTACCTCAATATTACCGATAAACTGGCGCGGATAATGTCTGAGAGCAGCTTACCCAGGCTATCCAAGAGTGTGAGCGCGCTGGAGTTTCTACGCCGCCCTGAGGTCTCTTATCCGGCACTTGTCGATATCGGGTATGGTGCGGATATATCATCAGATGTGGCCGTGCAAGTTGAGATAGAAGCTAAATACGAAGGTTATATACAAAAGCAGATCGATGATGTGAAACGTGTGCAAAGGCTGGAACAAAGACGTATTCCTGCCGATTTTGAATACGATGGCATTGTAGGATTCCGCAATGAAGCACGGAATACGTTCAAAAGGTTTCAGCCGCAGACGCTGGGTCAGGCATCCAGACTGGCAGGGGTGACTCCGGCGGATATATCTATACTGCTGGTGCATTTGGAGCGTGGGACTTAACTCCCCAGCTGCTTGGCTTTCTTGTAGCTGGCCATTACCGCCTTGGATATGGTGGCCCTCAGTTTACCTTTTTCTAGTTTGAATAAGCCCTCTGCGGTGGTGCCTCCCGGCGATGTAACCATGTTGCGCAATTCGGCAGGGTGCTTGCCCGATTTTTGCAAAAACAGTGCTGATCCCAACACGGTCTGCAATACCAGCTCTTCGGCCTGCTGCTGCGGCAACCCAATGTGCACGGCTGCATCGGTGAGTGCTTCGATAATCAGATAGATGTAGGCGGGGCCGCTTCCGCTTATCGCCGTTGCCATATCCATGTACTTTTCGTCTTCAAAGTAAATCTGCTTGCCTAGCGCATTTAGTATCGCTTCAGCCATCTTTCTATGCGCGGTCGTCACCGCGTCTGTGGTGGTCCATGCGCTCATTCCCTTGCCTATCTGCGCCGGTGTATTGGGCATAACGCGTACCACGTTTTCGTGTTTCAACCCTTTGCATATGGTCTTGATGGTGGCTCCGGCTATGATCGATACCACCAGTTGATTATTTGCTATCTGCCCCTTTAACTCCTCCAACACTTTGCTCAGTATCTGAGGTTTTATAGCTAAAATAATAACGTCTGCTTCGCAAATAGCCTCAATATTATTGCTTGTCGTTTTGACATTCAGATCTTTTGCCATGTTTTTCAGCTTTGATGTATCCACATCGCTTACCACAATGTCATCGGCAAGCGCGATTTGTTTATCTATTACCGCTTTAATGATGGCGCTGCCCATATTACCGCCGCCGATAAACGCCAGTTTCATAATCTAACTCCTTGCTCCAAATATGGCCCGCCCTATCCTGACCATTGTCGCGCCCTCTTCAATCGCCACCTCGTAATCGTCGGTCATGCCCATAGAAATATGCTTTAGACCCAAACTGTCGCCCAACTCTTTTAAGCGTTTGAAAACGGGGCGTACCTCTTGAGCATCATTAACCCAAGGAGCTATAGTCATCAAACCTTCAACTTTGAGGTTCGGCAGTTCACTTATAGCCTTCAGTGCCTGTGGAAGTTCGGCTACGCTGAAACCTTCCTTGGTTTCTTCCTGCGCAACGTTTACCTGAAGTAGAACTTCGATCGCTTTATCAGCTTGACTGCTGATAACTTCCGCCAGCCTGATGGAATCAATGCTGTGAATTATATCGAACAGCTGAACTGCTGTTTTTACCTTGTTGGTTTGCAGGTGTCCAATGAGGTGCCATGTAGGATTGATGTGCGACAGTTTGCCAATCTTCTCCTGCGCCTCCTGAATCCTGTTTTCGCCGAAATGAGTTGAGCCCGCTTCAAACGCAATTTCGACCGTGGAATAAGGCCGTGTTTTAGTCACAGCGATGATAGTAACCTCGTCCGGTGAGCGGTTGGCTCTTTCGCATGCTGTGGCCACGCGTCTTTTCACGGATTCAATGTTTTGAGCTATGTCTGAAGTTTGCATATTAACAATTCTCTATTTCCAATTAGGATAATGCTGTGTTCAGTTCGCGGATTAACTGCTCTTTGGGTATGCTTGAGTCTATTTTGTCCCACGGCAATTCTTCGTCAGGCGCTATTTGTCTCAATGCGTATGCTTGTGAGCTTAAGCCGCATTCTGCCATAGCGCGGTTCCACTCGGCAATCGTGGTTTTGCTCATTTTCAAAAGTACTCCTGCCAATCTGGCGTCGCCACGCGCCAGTGTCGCCTGCACCAGGCTCCACTTGCCGCTATCGTATTTTAACTCAATGCGCCCGTTAAGCAAAGCCGATTTAATCAAAGATATTCGACTATCTATTACATCCGGCGCTGTCATCGGCAGCCACTGGAATGGCGTTTGAGCTTTGGGTATAAATGTAGTAACGTTGACGGTCAGCTTTGTCCTGGGCCGTTTTTTATCAATCATTTCTCTTGCGGTAAGCGCTAATTGCACAAGCTGCTCAATATCATCATCGGTTTCAGTAGGCAGCCCGATCATAAAGTACAGTTTGAGTTGCTTTATGCCATAGTCGGCCGCCAGTTCCACCGCCTTTAGGATGTCATTTTGGTTTATGCCCTTGTTTATCACTTTCCGCAATCTCTCGGACCCTGCCTCCGGCGCAAGCGTTACCGTTCTGGTAACACCACTGGCTATGGCTTTAAACACCGTTTCGGAAAGAGGTTTGATGCGCAATGAACTCAAAGATATATCGGCACCAAGGTTTTGCAACTCTCCAACGATTTCCTCAATCTGTGGGTGGTCTGAGATAGCAGCACCCACCAGCCCGAATCGTTTTCTGTAGTTAAGCCCTTCTTTGGCTGCTTCAATTATTCTTTCCTTTGAGCGCAACCTGAATGGCCGAAAGATGCAGCCTGCCAGGCAAAAGCGGCAGCCGCGATTGCATCCCCGCGATATCTCCATCAGATACAGTTCGCCAAACTCGGTGTTGGGCGTAAGCACGGTGGATACCGTTGGGAAAGCGTCTATATCCTGCGCCCACTGTCGCTTGACCGTCACCTGCGTACCAAAGTTGGGTGTATTTATGCCTGGGATTTTGGACAATGCCTCAAGCAAGTCTGATCGGTCGTCCGCCACATTTTTTATTAACACATCAACCATGTTCGGAATAATAGCCTCGGCTTCACCAATGGCAATGCAGTCAAAGATAGGCGCAAGCGGCTCAGGATTTGCCGTTACCGGCGGTCCGCCTGCTATCAGCAGCGGGTAATTCTCGTCGCGGTCTTTGGCCAGCGGTGGTATGCCACATTCCTCAAGTATGCGCACTACGTTGAAGTAATCAATTTCGTAAGATATGGAAAAGGCAAGCGCCGCAAACTCGCTTAAGTCGTGCTGTGTTTCAAGGCTTAAGCATCGCATCACCTGCTTGGGATCGCGCTTTCTGCTGTGCTGCCAACTGGCAAATGCGCGCTCACATACTATACCTTCGTAGCTATTCAGCAGGCCATAGATGGTCTGGAATCCAAGGTTGGACATGCCTACGTAGTAGGAGTTGGGGTAGACCAGCGCAATGGGTATGCGCCCGCCCCAGTCCTTGATCACGGTGCCCTGCTCGTGCTCCAGAATTCGCAGTGCCTGTTTTACGTATTCCCAAACCATCGGCTTAGATTATATAGCCTGCATGGCAAAAAGGCGAGTGCAGGCTGCAAGCACTCTAGCTAACGTGGTATAGTAATTGATGGTGTAAGCGTGATTTTTTAAAGTTTTTGGAGGAAGGTTTGATCACACCTATACAGCAGAAGATAAGAGATAAAACGATAACGCCCCAGAAATGGGCCGAGATGGTAAAATCCGGAGACTGGATATGCCTAGGCGGTGCCGGGGCCGATGGCGTTGCCTGCCCCGATGCTCTGGTTGATAGAATCGGCGATGGGCCAGGTATGGTGAAGGATATCGAACTATGGTCCTACGGACACTTCAACCCGATGCGCTTTCACGATGTTGATCCTGAGGAGAAGTATCACCTACATCACGAAGGTTTCTTCTTTTCATGGGCGCGCAAGCAGCGTGATGAATCCGACACCATAGACTATATCTCATGGGAATGGGCAATAGGGCTGTGGCAGTCTTATTACAGGTTCTTTCACAGGGAAAAGAACAAACGCAGGCTGGACTGGACGGTCATCTCCTGCAGCCCTCCTGAGGGTGGATATCTGAACTTTTCCTACAGCACTGGTGGCGCTATGGCTTGGGCTCAAAGTGCCAAGAAGCTGGTGCTTGAGGTCAGACAGGACTATCCCTGGGCTGAGGGCGGCGCCAACAACCTGATACATATAGACGACGTTGATTATATTGTCCAAGTTGATATGGATAAGTACCCATGGCCGCAGCACGAGGAGGCGGAGCCGGGCGAAGCCGAGTGCAAAATCGCAGAAAACATACTGGATATAATGCAGGATGGCGATTGTATTCAACTGGGCATTGGAGGTCTTCCCACAGCGGTTGCCCGCGCCATATCCCAGTGTGGTCTCAAGCATCTGGGTGTGCATACAGAGATGCTGCAGGAGGGACTGATAGCTCTTATCGAATCAGGCACGGTGGATAATTCACAAAAGGCTATTAATACAGGTCGAACCGTTTGGGGATTCGCACTGCCGCTTAATGCTAAAAGGTATTACGATTTCGTGCATCACAACAAGGAACTGGCTGTGTACGACGCTAATTACACCAACAACATCAAGCAGTTAAGCAAAATCGATAATATGGTGGCCATAGATAACTTCCTAGCGGTGGATTTGCAGGGACGGCTGTCTGCCAGTTATTACGATGCGCGGCCTATATCGGGAACCGGCGGATTCTTCCAATTTCTGGCCTTCTGCGCGCTTTCAAAAGGTGGAAGGGCAATAGCTACTGCCACCTCAACCAATGAGGTTAAAGGTAGGTTGGTATCAAGGATAGTGCCAACCCTGCCCGGCGGCAGCAATGTTGATATGCCGGAACATCTAGTTTCTTATGTGGCCACAGAGTACGGTATGGTCAACCTGTGGGGACTCAGCGCGTATGAACGGGCACATGCACTTATTTCAATTGCTCACCCCGATTTCAGAGATGACCTTGAGCGTGAGGCACAGCGTCTCAATCTAACGCCCAAGCATTTTCCGACGTC
>DAOUZV010000082.1 GCA_030665485.1 Chloroflexota bacterium
GTAAACATGGATTATTATGAAGCTAGTTGGAGCGGGAGACGAGGCTCGAACTCGCGACGGCCTGCTTGGAAGGCAGGTACTCTACCACTGAGTTACTCCCGCTCTTAAAGATGAATTCTACGGTAAAATTTTTGCAAAAGCAAGCTGCAAGGCATCTCGATAAACCTTGACACTATCTAGTTACGCTCGTAAACTAGTATCTCAACGAGCGAGAATGACGATGAACGTTGATGCGTCTAATAAAAAACGCGCTATATGTGGCATATGCTCCGCCGGATGCTGGGTAGCGGTCACTTACGATGATCAAGGCAAGATCGCAAAGGTCGAGTCTGACGATAGCTCGTCTCTTGGAATGATATGCCACTTAGGCGAACTGTCGCCGCAGATCGTTTATTCCAAAGATCGGATTCCTTACCCCATGAAACGCAATGGTCCGAAGGGCTCATATGATTTCGAGCGTATATCTTGGGATGAGGCCTACGGCATCATCGTCGACAATCTCAACACCATCAAAAAGGAGTCCGGCCCTGAGACGACCGCGGTATATACCGGCAGCGGCAGCTTCGAGCTGTCCAACTGCGACTTTTTTCAGCCCAGGGGTGTGGCCGTTTCCTCCGCATCGAGCGTACTGTTCCCCTTCGGCTCTCCCAATACGATGGGCGTAGGCGCTCTGTGCTACGTATCTTTTGCTATGATCGCACCTCATGTGACCATGGGTGGCATGTTCATCAATATGTTCTCTGATATAGAGAACGCCAAATTGATAGTGGTTTGGGG
Source organism: Chloroflexota bacterium (assembly GCA_030665485.1). Classification (GTDB taxonomy): domain Bacteria; phylum Chloroflexota; class Dehalococcoidia; order JABGRK01; family JABGRK01; genus JABGRK01. Next base: position 778 of record DAOUZV010000082.1, read on the forward strand.
TAAGAACCCGGCGGCACACTGCCCGCCAGATGATTTCATCAGGATTGGAAAAGCGCACAGACGCGGTGCCCAAATCGTCGTGATAGATCCGCGTAAAACGGTGATGGCTCAGTATGAAAACGCGGAGTGGATCCCCATTCGCCCGGGCACGGACGGGGCGCTGGCATTGGGGTTGTGCAATGTTCTGATTGAAGAGGAGCTTTACGATGAGAGTTTCGTTGAAAACTGGACGGTGGGATTCGACGAGTTCAACCGCTACGTGCAGCATTTCAGACCCGAGGTTGTGGAAGGTATAACGGGTGTTCCCGCCAAAACGGTGAGGTCGCTTGCCAGGCGCATTGCGCAGACTGATGGTGTGGCACCGGTGATGTACAGTGGGCTTGAGTACAGCGACGGCGCGGTGCAGGCCATCAGAGCCACCTTTGTGCTGTGGGCGCTGGCAGGCAAGATGGATGTGCCTGGAGGACGCTGCTTCAAGATGGCGGCAAACAGGTTTCCCATAAACAAAGATGGCAATCTGCCCAACCCAGATGTGCGCAAAGCTGCTGGATTCAACAACTTCCCCATATATTCCAAATACCGTGGCGAGTTTCACGCCAACATACTGCCGCAGGCTGTTCTGGAAGGCAAGCCGTACCCCATTAGAGCGCTGTTAAGTCTGGGCGCTTCCATTATCACCTCATGGCCGCAGTCCGACGTATGGGAAAAGACGCTTGGCGCTTTGGATTTCCTCGTATGTATCGACCGTCAGTGGACGGCGGATATGGCGTATGCTGACATAGTGCTACCGTCGACGACGTATTATGAGATTCAGTCGTATATGGTTTACGATTCGCTGTTCAAAATCAGAGAGAAGGTGATAGAGCCTGTGGGTGAGGCCAGGAATGATTTTCTGATTATGTCTGAACTCGCCAAACATCTCGGTTACGGGCACCTCTATCCGCAGTCTGAGGACGAGATACTCGAATGGGCGCTCAAGGGTTCGAGCTATGCGGTGAACGATGTGCGTGCGGCGGGCGGTGCGGTCCAAATTGATACCGGGATGATGCAGTACAAGAAGTGGGAAAAGGGCTTGCTGCGGTCCGATGGCAAGCCGGGCTTTGATACCCCGTCCGGCAAATTCGAGATAGCTTCATCAATTTTGGAGGAGCACGGGTATGACGCGCTGCCGGTATATACCGAGCCGGGCGAAAGCCCTCAGTCTCAGCCGGAATTGGCCAAGCGCTATCCTTTGGTATTCAACTCCGGCGCGCGAACCAACGTTGATCTGCATACGCTGCACCACAGCATACCCGAATTGCAGAAAGAGCGACCGGTGCCGACTGTGATGATGAACGCTGTCGATGCCAAAGAGCGCGGCATAGAAAACGGCGATTACGTTTACATCGAAACGAAACGGGGTCGCATCGGTATGTATGCGCTGGTGACCGATGGGATCGTTCAGGGCGCTATTGAGGCCAGTGGCATGGGCGGTGGGGCGCTTGGCTCCGAGGCATGGCGCAATGCCAACGCCAATAGGCTTACCGATCTTAAGCGATACGATCCGATTTCCGGCTTTCCGGTGTATAAGGCGCTACTTTGTGAGGTAACTAAGGCGGATGGGCAGGATAAGCAAAATTTATCCGGTTCGTGGGAATACAGCGTTGATAACACTGTAGAAGAGGATCAAATCGCCGAACGCATATACCTGGATCACAATGCAACGACGCCGATTGCGCCTGAAGTGCAGCGAGCGATGGTTGAGTATATGGAGTATTACGGCAATCCGTCCAGCATTTATTCTGCCGGCAAAGAGGCTCGTGTTGCAGTGGAAAACGCACGGCGCGCCCTGGCCATTTTGATCAATTGCACCGCACGGCGGCTGGTTTTTACCGGCGGCGGTTCCGAATCCAACAACCTTGCAATCAAGGGTGTGGCGTATGCCAGTGATAAATCGAAGAACCAGATTATTACTTCAGCTATTGAGCATCCATCGGTACTCAGCACCTGCAAATGGCTGGAAGGACAAGGCTACTCGGTTACATATTTATCGGTCGACAAATACGGGCGAGTGAGCCCCGATGATCTGAAGACGGCTATTACGGATAAGACCTGCTTAGTCACGATTATGATGGCCAACAACGAGACGGGATCGATTCAACCGACTACCGAGCTGGCCAGCATTGCTCATGAGTACGGCGCCATATTCCATGCTGATGGAGCGCAGGCGGTTGGCAAGATTCCGGTTGACGTCGAAGAGCTTGGTATTGATTTACTCACTATATCGGCGCACAAGTTCTACGGGCCGAAGGGAGTCGGCGTACTTTACATAAGAAGGGGTATAGCGCTGGATTCGTTGATTAGCGGTGGCAAGCAGGAGGGCGGATTGCGCGCCGGTACAGAGAATACGCTTGGTATAGTGGGCACGGGCACAGCTGCCGAACTTTTGCTGAATCACCTTAATCGTTTGGAAGACCTGAGAAATATGCGCGACAGGCTAGAGAAGGGAATCGTTGGTATAATACCAGGGGTCAGGCTGAACGGCCACAGGGATGAGAGTTTGCCCAACACGCTGAACCTGATTATCCCCGAGATAAGGGGTGAATCGCTGGTGCTGGCGCTTGATCAGAAGGGGATTGCCATTTCGTCCGGCTCGGCCTGCAGGGCGGGGACGCCGGAGCCGTCGCATGCGCTGATGGCGATGGGGCTTTCTGAAGAAGATGCGCATTGTTCCGTAAGGATTTCACTGGGATATGAGAACACTGTCGAGGAAATCGACCGTGCAGTTGAAGCGATAGGCCAGATTGTGCACGACAAAGGTGCCGAGGTGCGTTTTGTATCCTGCCGCTAAAAGGCGTTAGAATAGAATTAAGAACATGTCAGATAAGTATCGTATTTTAAAGAACGATAATGCCGAAGCCGCTGGCGGTGATTTTGCCTCCGACGTTGATGACGGTCTGTCCAGGCCGCAGAAATCGATATCATCAAAGTATCTGTATGATGCGGAGGGCGACCGGCTGTTTCAGCGTATTATGGAATTGCCGGAGTATTACCTTACCCGCTGTGAGTACGAGATACTGCGTGATAATCGCGATAGGATACTATTATTGCTAGGCGGTGGTCAGATCAATCTGGTTGAGCTCGGAGCCGGTGATGGCAAAAAGACGTTTTTGCTGCTGGAGCATTTCCTTGAAAGGGGGCTCCAGTTCAGGTATGTGCCTATAGACATTTCTGAATCGGCAATTCAAGGATTGATTGCGAGCTGCTGCGATTGCTATGACCAGATGGCCGTAGAGGGCTTGGTGGCTGAGTATTTCGATGGGCTCAAGTGGCTTGCCAGTCAAAATCAGCGGCGCAACTTCGTGCTGTTTTTGGGCTCTAACATTGGCAATTTCACGCGGGCCGAGACGGAACTTTTCCTGCGGGGCTTGCATGATGCGCTGAATGACGGTGACCTGGTATTGATAGGCTTTGATCTTAAAAAAGACGTGAACCGGATAAAAGACGCCTATGATGATTCACAGGGGGTTACGGCACAGTTCAACCTCAATCTGTTAAGTCGCATTAATCGTGAACTAGGCGGGGATTTCAAGCTGAATCAGTTTGAACATCATTGTATCTATAATGAGCAGATGGGAGTCATAGAAAGCTACCTGGTCTGTAATAAAAGGCAGGACGTATGCATCGAAAGCCTGGGCAAGACTTTTTGCTTTGAGGAGAAGGAGCCGCTTCACGTGGAATACTCTCACAAGTTCAGCGAGGAGGATGTAGCTCAACTGGCTCAAAATGCGGGTTTCAGAGTAGTCGAGCAGTTCTATGACTCGGACCGCTTATTCGTTGATTCGGTATGGCAGGTGATCAAGTAGATTGTCGATTACTCTACATAATGCAATATTGCGTTTTGATTTAGTTTGTTTTATTATAATCTTGTAGTTGGTTCAAACCGCTGGGGGAGCCCAAGAGCTGAGAGCCCGATAACTCGGGAAACCCCTTGAACCTGATCTCGGTAATGCTAGCGCAGGGAAAGCGGGATGATTTGAATCAGACGTATTAGACCGAGAGTATGGGCTCTCGGTTTTTGTTTTTACAAGGAGGCGCGTGATGACTCAACTGCAGATGGCCCGTAAGGGCGAAATAACCAAGGAAATGACCATTGTCGCTCAAAAGGAAGGGCACGATGTTGAGGTCATCCGCGACGGCGTTGCTAAGGGCCAGATAGTGATACCGGCCAATATCAATCACGGTAACCTTGATCCATGCGGGCTGGGGAAAGGGCTTACCACCAAGGTTAACGCCAACATCGGTACCTCATCCGATTACAATGATTTGAGCGCTGAACTTGAAAAGCTGCGCATCTGCGTTGAGGCCAAGGCGGATACGGTTATGGATCTTTCTACCGGCGGCGATATAAACGCCACGCGCCGGGCGCTGATTCAGGCTTGCACTCTGCCCGTGGGTACGGTTCCCATCTACCAGGCTGGAATCGGGGCTATAGATGCGAGGGGGTCTGTTGTTCATATGACCGCAGATGACCTGTTTGCCGCTATCGAGGATCAAGCCATGGACGGCGTTGATTTTATGACGGTGCACTGCGGCGTTACACGCTCCGTCATTGACAAGCTGCGCGCCGAGGGGCGCGTGGTTGATGTGGTATCGCGCGGTGGGGCCTTCCTCGTCGGCTGGATATTACACAACGAGGAGGAGAACCCGCTTTACGAGCAGTACGATAGGTTGCTGGAGCTGGCGCTTAGGTATGATTTTACGTTGAGCTTGGGTGACGGACTGCGGCCGGGCTGCCTGGCCGATGCCACCGATAGGGCACAGCTTGGTGAGTTACTGGTGCTGGGCGAGTTGGTGGAAAGGGCGTGGGATGCGGGTGTACAGGTTATGGTTGAGGGTCCGGGGCATGTTCCACTGAATCAAATCGTAGCCAATATAGAGATGCAGAAGC
>DAOUZV010000034.1 GCA_030665485.1 Chloroflexota bacterium
TTGCCACCAACCACGCCAGACGATATACTAATCCTTGAACGATTATGACCACACAAACGGCGATTGAATACGAAACGGTAATAGGGCTTGAGGTGCACGCCCAGTTGCTCACGGAGAGCAAGATGTTCTGCTCCTGCGGCACCGATTGCGCCAACAAGAAGCCCAACACCCACGTTTGCCCGGTATGTTTGGGCATGCCCGGCGTGATGCCCGTTATCAACAAAAAGGCCGTCGAATACACCATAATGACGGCGCTGTCGCTTAACTGCACCATCCCGGAGTACACCAAGTTCGACCGCAAGAACTACTCCTACCCGGACCTGATGAAAGGGTATCAGATATCGCAGTACGACATGCCGCTGTCGGTTGACGGCTGGATCGACATAATCGCCGACGGCACAACCAGACGAATTGGTATAACCCGCGTGCATCTGGAGGAGGACACCGCAAGACTGATGCACAGACAGGACCCGTCCGGCGAAACGTATTCTCTGGTGGACGTCAACCGCTCCGGCTCGCCGCTTATGGAGATAGTGGGAGAGCCCGACATACGCTCGCCGGAGGAGGCGCGCCAGTACCTGATACAACTGCGCAGCATCCTGCAATACCTGGGGGTATCCACTGGCAACATGGAAGAAGGAACCTTCCGCTGCGACGCCAACATCAGCATCAGGCCCGCAGGTGCAACCGAGCTTACCACCAAGGTGGAGATAAAAAATATGAACAGCTTCAGGGCTGTCTTCAGCGCGCTGGACTACGAGGCAAAGCGCCAACGTAAAGCGATCGAAGACGGCGAAACCATCGTGCAGGAGACGCGCGGCTGGGACGATACCAGCGGAATCACGCTCAGCCAGCGCAGCAAGGAGTACGCCCACGACTACAGGTACTTCCCTGAGCCGGACCTGCCGCCGCTTACTGTAAGCCGGCAGTGGGTGGAGGAAATAAGAGTCAAACTGCCGGAGATGCCCGTTGCGCGCCGCCAGCGCTTCATCAATGAATATGGTTTGTCCGATTACGACGCGGGGTTGCTAACAGCCACAAAAGCGCAGGCAGACTGGTTCGAGTGGGCCATAAATCTTCTCCCAAAAGATAAGGCGAAAACCGTCGCCAACTGGATGAACGGGGAGTTGGCCCGGCTGCTCAACGCCACCGGTACCGATTTTGAGCAAACCAAGGTTGAGCCAAAAGGCCTTGTTGAGATGATAGACCTAATCGATAAAGGAACCCTTAGCACCAAGCTGGCTAAAACGGTGTTTGAGGAGATGTTTGGTAGCGGCAGAAGCGCCAGCGCCATCGTCGCCGAAAATGGGCTTACCCAGGTTAGCGACTCAAGTGAAATAGATGCTATGATACAGAAGGCGATAGACGATAATCCCAAGGCCGTCGCCGATCTTGTGGCAGGCAAGGAGCAGGCGCTCAAATTCCTGGTGGGCCAGGTGATGAAGCTTACCAAGGGCCGCGCCAACCCGCAAATGGTAAACAATCTACTTTCAGAGAGGTTTAAATAAAAATGGAAACAGGAATCCAAATAGCTCAAATCATATTATCTGTTCTACTGCTCTTTATACTCATGCTGCAGCTTAGAGGAGGAGGGCTGGGGAGCATATTCGGTGCGGACCAGAGCGAGTACAGGACAAGGCGTGGCGCTGAAAAGTCAATGTTCCAGCTTACCATCGTTCTGGCTTTGATTTTCTTCGGCCTGTCCGTCGCCAATATGATTGCAGGATAAGCTTGTGCAGCTCTGGCTTGTGACGCTAATCACCATCAAGGCCAGTTTGTACGGTTATGAAAGCCCTTGTACAGGTATATCACCGCTGAAGCTGTTTAACTTGAATTGACCTCGATTCAAAGTCGTGTTTGCCTTTAACCACAAATCGACCGTATAATGGCGTATCATGCGCGTTATATTCATGGGCACACCCAGTTTCAGTGTTCCCGCCCTAACCAGGCTAATGGAAGAGGGCTACGAAGTAGTGGCCGTATACACGCAGCCGGATAAGTCCAGCGGCAGGGGACGCATCGTAACGCCATCCCCCATAAAAGAGGCGGCTCTGAAATACGGCCTCCATATTGAAGAACCACTGAACTTCAAAGACGAAGCTGTGGTGAACCATATGCAAAGCTTTGAGCCAGACATCACTGTGGTGGCATCATACGGACACATCCTGCCCAAACGCGTCATCGATATGTCAAAACAGGGGTGCCTGAACATACACCCGTCGCTGCTGCCAAAGTACCGCGGTCCATCGCCCATTGCCGGAGCAATACTTGCCGCCGACGATGAAACGGGCGTTACGGTAATGACGGTGCTTCCCAAGGTGGACAGCGGCCATATCCTAGCGCAGTTGAAGATAACTATAGATTCGGAGGACACCACCGCGTCGCTAACGCCCAAACTTTTTCAACTGGGCGCAGACCTGCTGATTTACACCATCCCGCGCTGGATCGATGGCAAGATATTGGCTCAGCCCCAAGATGAAAGCAAAGCCACATATACCAGAAGCTACACCAAAGACGACGGCCGCATAGACTGGAGTATGCCCGCTGAGCAGATAGCCAGAACGATAAGGGCGTTTAATCCCTGGCCGGGGTGCTACACTACACGACAGGGCAAAGCACTTAAGATAATAGAGGCTATACCATTGCCAGAAACACAATCCGACCAGAAACCGGGGCAGGTAATCAAATTGGGCAAAGCCGATGCTGACGTTGGCGTGATAACAGGCGATGGAATACTACTATTACGCACAGTACAGCTTGAGGGTAAACGCCACCACTCCGTTTCAGACTTTATGCGCGGGCAGAAAGGGTTAATCGGTTCCATCCTCACATGAAAACGAGCGACTTCGACTACATACTGCCGCCAGAGTATATCGCACAAACACCCATCGAGCCCAGAGATCACTCAAAGCTGATGGTGATGTCCAAAACAGACGGAGCGATTGAACATAAGCACTTCTACGACCTGCCAGACTATCTGAAAAAGGGCGACGTGCTGGTGTTCAACGAGAGCCGCGTTATACCAGCACGGCTCATGGGCCGTAAAAGCGGCAGCGGTGGCAAGGTGGAGATACTACTGCTGCACACAGTTAAGCCAGGCATGTGGGAAACGCTGGTAAAGCCGGGCCAGCGGGTGCATCAGGGAACGGTTATCGAGATTGGCACGGGCGATGTGAGCATTACCGCCGAGGTCATCGCCAGGGGCCAGGGCGGCATCCGCACCGTCAGGTTCTCGGACGAAACAAAACTAAATGAGCTGGGCATAGTCCCCCTGCCCCCCTATATACATACGCCGGTTGAAGACCCGGAACGCTATCAGACGGTATACGCCCGCGTTGCCGGAAGCGTGGCCGCGCCCACCGCCGGGCTGCACTTCACCCCAGAACTGCTGGCTAAAATACAAAGCAGGGGAGTTGATCTGGCGTTCGTAACGCTGCACGTGAGCACGGACTCCTTCAGGCCGGTGAAGGCTGACGACCCAAGCCAGCACCTTATGCACAAGGAGTACGGTGAGGTAAGCTCCGAGGTGGCAGACCAGCTGAATCAGGCCAAGGCAGAGGGACGGCGCGTTATCTGTGTGGGAACAACGTCGGTAAGACTGCTGGAGTCGGCGGCTCGGATAAGCGATAAGAACATACTCTCTGAATTTGCGGGCTGGACGGGGCTGTTCATACTACCGGGGTACGACTTTGCGATACCGGACGCGCTTGCCACCAACTTCCATCTGCCCAAATCCACCTTGCTGATGCTGGTATGCGCTTATGCCGGAAGTGAGAAAATCAAGAAAGCATACTCAAACGCAATAGAGCACGGCTACCGCTTTTTCAGCTTCGGCGATGCCATGCTCATAGTTTAGCCAAGCTGCTGATACACAGCAGACAGTTTCTACGGTCAACCAGCGGGTGCCGCGCCGCAGGAACAGGATTGCATCAGCAAGGTAGCAACCGCAAGCAGAAACACCAAGGCCACTACCAGATGTTTTTTCAAGAACAACCTCCAAATGCTTTCCAGACCTAGATATGCCCGTACGAATCAGGCATTCTACATTAATATTAACACAAATATCTAAATCAATAAAACAATCAAAATAATGAAGTAAGGTTTGGCAAACTCTGCATTATAAAAACACGATGCCTGCTTACTCATTGATGCTCACCACGCATCTGCAAATCTTATTATTTTTCACTCTCTGCGTAGAAAAATGCCAGTTTGGATCGCATAGAGCACACTCTATTCAACCTAATGCCCAATACAAATAAGTATTCTCCTACCGATAGTGTCATATTGTTGCACGCCGCGTAAAATTATAGTACAGTAGTAGTCGCATTAGAGGGTTCAGGTCCTGTCATAAGTGAAGAGGATAGAAAAAGAATTTTTCAGTCTTACTTTCGTGACAGCGACTATGATATGATAAAACGCCTTTCGGGTCTGGGCCTGACGATACGTAAAAAGCTGGTGGAACAGCATCAGCGAGAGGTATGGGTTAACCCAAAGCCGGAAAAAGGTAATTTTTTCTTTTGCTATCCCAATTGACAAGCCAGAGAAAACGGCAAATACCAAGAGGGGAGGGGTAAATGAAAGTACTGATAATAGAAGATAGCGCCGATGTGGCCGAATCCATGTCGCTTTGTCTGCAACTGAGATGGCCCGATGCAGCCATCGACACAGCCGCCGAGGGGTCCAAGGGACTCAAACTTCTGGATACGGAGCAGTATGATATCGCCATACTGGATATCAACCTGCCCGATATAAACGGATTTGATGTCCTAAAGGAAATCCGTAAATCATCCAACATCCCCGTAATCATAGTAACTGTAAGGGGTATGGACGATGACCAGGCCAAAGGCCTTGAGGATGGTGCCGACGATTACATCATCAAGCCGTTCAAGCCGAGAGACCTAGTGGCCAGAGTAAACGCCGTCCTCAGGCGGGCATCATCCGATAAATCGCATGATGAAGCCAGTATTTCGGCGGGGGCACTCAGCCTTCATCTTACCACCAACGAAGTGCACCTGCGCGACGATGTGCTCAAGCTAACCCCAACGGAGTGCAGATTGCTCTACACTCTAATGAAGAGCGCCAACCAGACGCTCAACAACAAAGACATATCTCAAAAAGTATGGGGCAAGGATACGGCCAATAATGAGGTGGTCAGAACCTATATACGCCGCCTGCGCAACAGGCTGAAGGACAGCCCGCCTCAGATAATACTAACCCAGCAAAAAGAGGGTTACAGGTTCGTAACCCCGGCTTAAATTTTTAGACAGCCTTCAAGATATATAAAAACAGGCAAAAGGGCATGCCCTTACAGTTTAAGCTGCCTCAAGCTGGAATTCCTGAAACAGCCATGTGCACTGCAACTCCGCCTCATCCGGCTCAAACTCCACATGGTATCCCACGCCAAAATAGCCATCGCCCTCTTTTATCATCGTACCTATGCGCCCGTAGTACGGGCTGCACCCGTCAACAACTTTTACCTTCTGTCCCGGCTCAAACATTGCCATAGTTTCACCTGCTTTAATTCCAATTACATCTAAAATGCTACGATTAAGCTTAACACAACGCTGCGTATCACATCATCATTACTGCAATATACACGAGGAAAGCCCCGATTATAACGTTGACCAAAGCTATCACTTAATAAGACTTCCTCGATCATGCCAGCCATCGGTCGTTTATCACAGTACCACCACCCCAAACTAGAATAGCAGGCCCAACTAAAAGCGCGAATACCCCATTTGTCATTGGTCTCTTCTTTTGAATACAATAATTAGGCTTTTTGAAAACTGTAGGTTCTATCTCCCCTAGTTGCAAGTTCAAAAAGACTGCTGACAGTAACACCATATATTATCTCATCATTTGTTAAATGATGATCGCTAAAAGATAGAATGCCGCCTGCTTTCAACACCCTGTACAGCTCCGACAGCGCCTCATCGGGTTTCGTCAAAGCATGAAAAGTATCATACAGAAGCACAACGTCAATGCTGCCGCTCGGCAGATCCGTTCTACAGTCAGATAGTATTGTCTCCACATTATCAAGCCGGTTTTTTGATGCCAGCTTCTGCACCTTCCTAATTGCATGCGGATGTATATCCAGCGCATACACCTTACCCTCAGGACCCACCAAATCGGCAGTGGCTTTCAGGTAGCTGCCGGGCCCGCAGCCGTAATCAAGTACGTGGTCGCCCTGCTTTATCCCGACCTCCGCGATCACCTTTCGCCTGGGCTTGAAAAAATCCCTGACCTTGAAAGCAAAAGACATCATTTTGAAGCCTAGATTTGACATGGGCTTATCCACAAATCCCTCCTCGTGCTAGTGACTTTCAATTATAACCTAATCGTCAAAACCGCAAACATTCAAGGATTATTGTCAACCACTCCTAGTTTTTCGGTTGACAATTAAACTTGTTGCAGACTAAAATATACAAAGCTATGCGCGATTTAATCCTCAAAGAGCTAAAACAGCAAGACCACATCTCCGGTGAGCAGTTGGCAAAGCAATTCAACATCTCCAGAACTGCCATCTGGAAGCACGTGAACGAGCTACGCAAGATGGGGTACGAAATAGAGTCCCACCCCCATTACGGCTACGCCCTCATCAAAAACACCGACCTGCTGGTTCCCGAGGAGATAACATTCGAGCTAAACACGAACGTTATCGGCAAGCGCATCCTGCACCTCAGTGAGGTCGACTCAACACAGAACATAGCCGATAAACTGGCGCGAGAGGGTGCTGAAGAAGGAACGTGTGTTATAGCTGAAAAACAGACGTCTGGCCGCGGCAGAAGGAGCCGTAACTGGGCATCGCCGTTCAAGGATGGCGTCTATATATCGATAATCCTGCGACCAAACCTCAAGCCGCTGCACATCATTCAGATACCGCTTATAGCCGGCGTGGCGCTGGTAAAGGCCATGGAGAAAACGACAAGCCTTACACCCAGCATCAAATGGCCCAACGATATATTCCTGTCCGGCCGTAAAGTAGCAGGGATTCTCACAGAGGTTAACTGCGATATAGACACCGTTCACTACATCGTCCTTGGCATCGGCATAAACGTAAACACGCGCAAAACCGCCCTGCCAAAAGAGATAAAAGGCACAGCCACTTCCCTGTCCCAGGAGTGCGGGCACGACATATCACGCGTTGATTTTCTGAAGCAACTGCTTTTGGAACTGGAAACGGCGTACAACGAGTTTGTAACAAACGGATTTGAGGCAATTGGCAAGCAGTGGATGGCCTACAACAACACCATAGGATCAAATATCAAGGTAAACGACGGACAAACCGAGATTGAGGGCAAAGCGCTCAGGATTGACGACGACGGTTTTTTGATAATCAAGACCGATGACGGTCAGACACAACGTATCATAAGCGCAGACATATCACTTAAATAATTAGGAGTTATAAAGAGAATATGCCCATAACAGAGTTTGCAGACATTTCAATAAGAGGCAAAAGCCTCACCCGTGATCAATGTCATGAGGTGCTCGACTGTCCCGATGAAGATGTAATGCTCCTGCTCCACGAAACATACAAAATCCGGCGTAAATACTTCGGCAATCGCGTACATGTACAAGTCCTTAGAAACGCAAAAAGTGGCTTGTGCTCCGAGGATTGCCATTACTGCTCACAATCAAAAGTTTCGGAGGCACCAATAGAAAAATACACCCTTGTTCCAAAAGATACGCTGGTTCAGGAAGCCAAAAAGGCCGAGCAGATAAAAGCAGCGCGCTTCTGTATGTCAACCAGCGGTAACAGGCCAAGCGACGCAGAAATAGAGGAATTGTGCGATATTATCAGCGCCATTAAAACCAATACGCAGCTTCCCCTCTGTGCCTCGCTGGGCTTGCTCAAGGACGGTCAGGCGGAAAGGCTGAAGGCGGCAGGGTTGGACAGGGTAAACCACAATTTAAATACCAGCCAACGCTACTACAGCCAGATATGCACAACGCATACGTTCGAGGAACGGGTCGATACCATAACCCGCTGCCAGGCCGCCGGCCTCGAGATCTGCTCCGGGGGCATCGTCGGTCAAGGCGAAGTCAACGATGACATCATCGATATGCTGCTTGCGTTGCGGGAAATCAAGCCTGAGGCTATCCCCATCAATTTCTTGATTCCCATCGATGGGACGCCGTTTGAGGGGATGGACACAAAACTAAGTCCGCAAAAATGTCTCAAGGTGCTTTGTCTGGCACGTCTTATCAATCCGCCGTGCGAGGTGCGTGCCGCGGGAGGCTGGGAATACCACATGCGCAGACTGCAGCCATTGGCGCTCTACGCCGCAGATTCCATCTTTGTCACAGGTTATCTCACAACCGGCGGAACATCGGTAAAAGAGGTTTGTGACATGATTGAAGACATGGGCTTTGAGTCAACAATCGAGGATGCGGGGTGCTGATGACTACAGGTAACCTTTTATTAATACCAAAGTGAGTATAAACATTGAACACATTTGCCGAAAAAGAACTTGCCTCATTAAAACAGCGGGGTCAACTGCGCGATTTATATGTGCTGCCTGAAACCGGCGGCCAGATAACTGTTGACGGCAGGACGGTTATAAACTTTTCCTCAAACGATTACCTCGATCTGGCCAGAGACCGGCGGCTCAAAGATGCCGCCATCCGGACGGTCGAAGAGCTGGGCTGCGGCGCAACGGCGGCCCGCCTGATGACGGGGCACTTGAAGCTGCATGAGCAGCTTGAGTCCGACCTGGCGCAGATGATGGGAACAGAGGCCACTCTTGTCTTCGGCAGTGGTTTTTTAACCAATCTCGGCGTCCTTACCGCACTGGCCAAGGCCGGTGATGAAGTTTACGCAGATAAGCTGAATCACGCCAGTCTGATCGACGGCACCCGCTTGAGCAAGGCTCACAGCATGCGCTACCTGCATAAGGACCTGAATCATCTGGAAAGTCTGCTCAAAAAAAGCAAAACCAAAGGCAAGCGCATCATCGTATCGGATTCTGTATTCAGCATGGATGGAGATATAGCACCTCTGGCGGGTCTATCTGAACTTGCACAGCGATATGACGCTCTGCTGGTAATAGACGAGGCTCACGCAATCGGGGTAATGGGCGAAAACGGCGGCGGAGCGTGCCGGATTAAAGGGAGGGAGATCAAACCCGATGTCGTTATCGGAACCTTAAGCAAGTCGCTGGGAGGATACGGCGGGTACGCCGCCTGCTCGGCATCGATACGCAAGTTTTTAATAAACAACGCGCGCAGTTTTATATACTCCACTGGTCTGCCTCCGGTATGCGTCGGCAGCGGTCGTGAGGCTGTGTTCGTCTTGAAGTCAAATCCCAACCTAGGCAAAACGCTGCTTGATAGGGCTGAGCGCTTCAGGGATTTGCTGGCCGGCGCGGGACTGAACGTCCCCGAATTTGAATCTCAGATCATACCGATTCTGGTGGGAGGCAACGACGAGGCGGTGCATTTCTCGCAGTTGCTGTGGGATCGGGGGCTTCTTATCAAGGCAATACGTCCACCAACGGTACCGGTCGGTACTTCGCGGGTACGTTTATCGATAACGCTGGCGCTTTCAGATGAAGTTCTGAGCAAGTCGGCGGATATGATTGCACAAACAGCTAAAAAAGCGGGAATCATTTCGTGAGCCAAGGATTATTCATAACGGGAACGGATACAGATGTCGGCAAAACGGTGGTTGCCGCCGGTATTTTACGATTGCTAAGTAAAAAGGGTATCGATGTGGTGCCGGTAAAACCGGTGCAGACAGGAGGAATACCAAGCAGCGACGGACTGCTTGCCCCCGATCTGGAATTCTGCCTTGCCGCAGCCGATATTAAGCTTTACCACGATGAAAAGAAACTGATGGCGCCGTACGTTTATGAACCGGCCTGCTCCCCGCATCTTGCGGGACGACTGGCTCAGTCTTACCCTGAAACGGATAAAATACGCGACGGTATACAGAAGCTGTTGCAGTATCACCAGGCCGTAGTTGTGGAGGGCGCCGGTGGTATTATGGTGCCCCTCAATGAAACTACCACTATGCTCGATTTGATGAAAAGCCTTGGATATCCGGTTGTATTGGTATCGAGACTCGGACTTGGAACCATCAACCATACGCTGCTGTCTATCCAAACCCTGAAGAATGCCGGAGTCGAACTTATCGGCGTGGTATTCAGCCGCATTCAACCTTCACAGCTTGAAAATCGATTCATAGAGGACGACAACCCCAAAGCAATCGCTGAGTTCGGTGATGTGAAAGTACTGGGCAGTATCAGATATCTGCCGGATTTGGACGCT
>DAOUZV010000142.1 GCA_030665485.1 Chloroflexota bacterium
ATCGCTTACCTCAGGATCGCTCATATCCACTGCGCCTGTGTCTAGTTGCTCTCCAGCCTGATATGCATCGTAAAGATTCAGGTAGAGTTTGCCTTTTACCGTGGAATCATCTCTGTCTGCAAGAATTTTAACCACTTCCATCAGTTTCTCATCCAACGGATCGGCAATAGCCGAATCAAGTCCCGCGCCGGCCATCATTACCATGAACACCCTGTTTAGCAACGGACGTAATTCCTCCGGGCATGAGTTGGATACGTTGGATAGACCGCAGGTGGTCATTGGTGCCGGATCGGCAATCTGTTTGAAGAAGCGTACTGCCTCGATAGTCTCCAGTGTTTGATCCTGGTTACCGTTGATGGTGAGAACCAGTGGATCAAGCCAGATGTGATCACTGGGAACGCCCTCTGCTTCGGCAACCGCCAATATCTCTGCAGCCAGCTCGATGCGGCTGTCGGCGGTGGTGGGCAGTCCAACCTTGGCCAGACTGAGGGCGATTATATCGCAGTTATATTTGGCTGCCAGAGGCATCAGCGCACTGAGCCTTTCCTCCGTAGCATCGGTGCTGTTGATTATTGCTTTGTTTTTGCATACCTTAAGCCCGGCCTCTATGGCAACAGCGTTGGTGGTATCCAGCGTTAGGGGCAAATCGGTGACCTCCTGAACGGTTTCCACCATCCAGGGCATGACCTCAGCGCCGGCCTTCTTTTGGGGGCCGATGTTGAGGTCGATTATATTGGCACCCTTATCCGCCTGGCGTTTGGCCAATTCCTGAATATAATCCTTATCTCTTTCCTCAATGGCCTTTCTGATGCTGGTGGCAATTACGTGAATGCACTCACCAATGATGATCATAAATGGTTCTCCTTTCTCTTGCTATACGAGTTCCAGTTTTGCTGCTATCTTATATACCCCCTCAAAAAGGGGAGAATCTGTTGGCAGTTCGCTTAAGGGCAGACCTTTGCCATCTACCTCTGCCATGTTCGGGTCTTCGGGAATCGTGGCTATAAGCTCCAAGCCCGATTGATCTATGATCTTTTGACCCTCCGGTTGCAGACCTGATTTGGCGCGGTTTAAAACGAGGCAGACTTTGCCCACATTGGTACGTAGTTCCTCAATAAGGTCCTTCATGTTGCTGGCTGTAATAAGCCCCTTGACCGATGAATCCGTAACTAATATCAGAATATCTATATCACGGGTAGTTTGCCGGCTCACATGCTCCATGCCCGCCTCACAATCAATAACTACGTAATCGTAGTTCTCACCGATTCTGTCTATAGCCACACGAAGCATGTTGTTGGCGGCGCAGTAACAGCCCGGCCCCTCGGGGCGACCCATGGCCAGCAGATCTATCTTTTCAGTTTCAATCAGACATTCCAATACCTTCATCTGAAGGTAGTCGGGTTTGGCTATACTGTTATCGTAAGTCCCTTTTTGCACCGAAACAGTCATGTCCTCACGGATACGGCCTACGGTGCACTCCAAAGGAAGGCCAAGGGCAATGCTCAGATTAGAGCTGGGGTCGCCATCTATGGCGAGTACAACGCCCTTTTTTGAGAGGATATTTGTTAGCAGGGCCGATATTGAGGTCTTACCTGTGCCGCCCTTTCCGGCAATTGCGATTGTCTTGCTCATAGCTTCTTTCTGATGCCGGCAAGTATGCCGCCGATTGCCCCCAGGACCGCATAAGAGAGATATCGGTTCTGTATCCAATTGACGTCAATGTCCTCAGCAGCCCCCCAAGACAATCTGACAGGATCGAATGACCCAATCGAGGGCAGTATAGGGACTATAGCGGCTATAATCAATCCGACGATAATGCCCGCCATAATCCCCCTTAAAAAACCACCAGCCATTCTTGCTGCGAGTATCCCACCTAATATCAAAGCCAATATAGGCATGTAGTGGATGGCGGAAAACGCCACTAATCCAACTACAATCCCAATAAGCAGAGATATCGAACCGAATATTCCCAGTAGAAACATATTAGCTCCAGTACTGTTTTAGATAACTACCTATGGCCATAGCCTCACGCGGGCCAACCAGTATCTCCCAATCCGGTAGCTCTTCCTCAAGTTCACCCTTGAGTATTGATACACCACCGGGAAGTATCAGTTTCTTATGGCCTATACTGTCAGCAACCTTATGATCTTTTATTGCCTTGGCAATCTTCTCAGCATCAAATTTACCGGCAGCCCAGGCAGTCAGTACCGACAGGCCCTCGGTGTCGCATACCAGCAGCCAAGACGGGAAACCGCTGTTCTCAAGCTCACCGGCAATAGAGAAGTACGTGAGAGAGAAATTGGTGGTTACACACAGACAGCTATCGGCCTTGGGTTCGCTGAGCGGGTAAACACCGGCCTCCATCTGAATCGGTTTCTGTGGGTCTGTGTAGATATTAAGCCGCATGGTAAGTAATGGATAGGCCATTGCAGGCGTAAAATTATCCAGCACAATTATGCCGGCGTATTTGGCTATATGCTGTCCGGCAAGCATAGCTTCTTCATCAATGCTATCGGTTGCTTCGCCGGGGAAGGTGATCATCGGATAACCCAGCAGCGCAAAGCTCTTTTTGAGAGCCAGCCTGCGCACTTGAGTTAGAGCGGTTACCGAATCGGCAAAGCCTCTTGCTGCGGAATCGAGTACTATATCTTCAACACCGGCCTTGTTTGCCTGCTCGGCAAGTCCAGCAACCTCTTCTAATCCGTTGCCGTAAACCGCCAAAGGACATTCGTATTTCTTGGCCAGCTCAATCATCGCATCCGCGTTATCGCTGTTTGCGGCGTAGATCAGGGGTTTGTCGGCGGCAACTTTTTCCAGCGCCGCTTCCATAGCCGCAGCATCACTTGCCATAAGAACAAGCGGAAGATCGGTTGCACCTTTTACAGCCTCCACGCACTTAACATATGTGGCAGCGTCTTTTGAATCGTTCTCAACAACAAATCCATCGAGTGACATATCGATACCGACACGCTCTACGCTGTAGCCAGCAACTTCCTTAACTTTGGCAGTTGCGTCTGCATCGGTATCTTTTACTCGATACATGATGCCCGGTTGATGTATGAAGGTTTTCTCATGCCGGAAAAGAACAACTTCGTTTCCAACTTCTATCTTCTTGTCTCCGGCGCCAATTGCAACCAGCCTGATAGGTGGTTTGCTTGCAGCCTCCAAATTCTGTTTTGCTTCGTCAGATACGTATGGACACGCGGAAAGTTCCGCTGCCCTCTGCGCCAGTTTCATGGCAAACGAGAGACAGGTAGGGTAACCGCACTCCTTACAGTTTGTTTTAGGTAAGAATTTGTAAATTTGTACACCAGTGAGAGCCATAATTATCTCCCCCTTGATTAATATCTGTTAGGTTTATTTACTCATTAATTTAGTTATAGCGGCAGTTACTTTTTCCACCGATTTGGGGTGGCGCAGCACAACCATATCTGAGCCGGCTTGCAGTAAACCGGTTGCTGTTAGCTCCTCCCAGATAACTCCACGCTGTTCCATATCTCCCCACGCTTCGGGAAGACCTTGCGCTACCTTGGCCTCTTTTGTCTTCCATACATCAGCGCCCACGTTATTGATTATGGGCATTGAGGTTAGCTTGTCACCACCGAGTCCTGCCAGACG
>DAOUZV010000111.1 GCA_030665485.1 Chloroflexota bacterium
TCCCAGCGTTTTGGCTATCTGCGCCAGCACGCCGGGTTGATCGGCGATGCTCAGTCTTAAATAATACCGAGTCTCTATATCAGCCATGGGTTTTATCTTCTTGGTTTTGCTTAACTCGAATTTTGGCCTTCTGCTGAACCCCAGTTTGATGTCCTGCGCTATGTTGATGACGTCGGTGATGATGGCGCTGGTGGTAGGTTCCGGCCCTGCACCTTGGCCGTAGAATATCACCCTTCCCACGAGGTCACCTTCTACCTGTACCGCGTTAAACACGCCGTTTACCTGCGCCATGAGCAGGTCTTCAGGAACAAACGTGGGGTGTACGCGGACCTCGATAGCTCCGTTATCCTTTTTGGCGATTGCCAGCAGCTTTATAGCATAGCCCAACTCCTGAGCGTACTGGAAGTCGCGCCAGGCTAGTTTGGATATGCCCTCACGATATACGTCATCAGGCGTTACATTTGCCCTGAACGCCAGTGTTGCCAAAATCGCTACTTTGTACATCGCGTCGACGCCATCAATATCGTTGGTAGGGTCAGCCTCGGCGTAGCCCAGTTGCTGCGCTCTCTTTACCGCCCCATCGAACTCGATGCCGTCTTTTGCCATGTTGGTGAGAATATAGTTGGTTGTCGCGTTTATAATCGCCTGAATCGAGGTGATGTTGTTTGCCAGCAAATCCTGCTTGAACGAGTTGGTTAGCGGTATGCCGCCGCCGACACTGGCCTCGTACAAGATGTCGACGTTGTTCTCATTTGCCAATGCAAACAGCTCCGGTCCATGCTTGGAGATTATCTCCTTGTTGGCGGTAACCACGTGTTTTCCGCTCGATAATGCCTTTTTTGCATACTCAAGCGCAGGATTTTCGCCGCCGATTACTTCGATGACGATGTCTATATCGGCATCGTTAATGATGTCATCAACGTTTGTGGTAAGCAGGCTTGCGTTGAACTCAACGTTGCGCTTTTTATTTATATCCTTTACCAGTACCTTTTTGAGGAAAATGGAGCATCCTGCCTGTTCCGATATGCTGCCAGCTCGCTCTAAAATAATCCTGGCAACACTGGTGCCGATTACTCCCATTCCTAAAAGGCCGATGCCTATGCTGTTTTTCACCGTTATATCCTCATTTAAAAGAGTTATTACTGGAAATATATCACATAAACGCAAATAGAGGTAACAAACCCTGAACTGTTACCTCTAACAAAACTACCTTAAGTATCATATGTTTATCTAAACGGATTAGTTTTGCTGGTTCCAACCGGTTGACCTGATATGAGCCGGTGTGTATGGAAGCAGCGCAAGATGCCTTGCCCTTTTTAGTGCCATGGTAAGGCGGCGCTGATGCTTGGCACAGGTGCCGGTTTTGCGGCGTGGGTCTATCTTGCCTTGGTCTGATATAAAACGTCTCAGCAGGGATATGTTTTTGTAGTCTATCTCACTGATTTTGTCAACGCAGAATGTGCACTTTCTGCGCCTGGGTACGTATTTTCTCCTGTTTGTTTTGCTTTTTGGGCGCTGAAATCTTGCCATTTTTATCTATCTACCTCAAATTTTTATTATTAAAGACACAAAATATTTAGTATTATATTAAACCTTAAAAAGGAATCTCTTCCGGCTCTACATCATGATGGTTCTCGTCCATACCTGACGCGGTGGCCTGTCTATCCAGGAAGAGAACCCGATTGGCTATTATTTCGATGCGGGAGCGCTTTTGACCGTCCTGGCCCTCCCAGTTTCGCGTCCTTAAACGTCCCTCAACATATGCCCGCTTGCCTTTTACTAGAAACTGGTTGCAGGTTTCTGCCAGCCTGTTCCATGTGACCACGTCAAACCACTCTGTTTCCTGTTTACGCTCACCCTCAGGAGACGTATAGTTTCTGCTGGTGGCCATCCTGAATGAGGTTACGGGATTACCGTTGGGGGTGAAGCGCATTTCGGGATCGGTGCCAAGATTTCCAATGATCATTACTTTATTTAACCCCGCCATTTTCATCACTCCTTATATCAATATAAACTTGCTTGAGGCGAATTGAGGTCTAACTACCCAATCTGATAAGTAGGTGGCGAAGTATTTCTTCAGTAAGCTTCAAATTTGCTTCCAGTTCGTGAGTCATGTTGGGGTCCATTTTAAATTGAGTTAAGTAATACTCTCCCTCTATAAAGCTCTTTATAGGATATGCAAGCTTGCGTTTCCCCCATCGGTTTATATCGGTGACCGTTCCGCCTTTGGCGGTGATCAGCTTTGCCACTTTATCCACGGTGGGATGTGAATCTTCTTCAGCAACCTCTATCTCAGGGCTGATAACCAATACCATCTCGTAATCCAGCAACTACGCCCTCCTAAGTACTAGCCAAGTATTAAACGTGAAATTCTATAATTTAACAATTATAACATGGTAGGGTAGTGACAACAAGAGCTATGCGCTTATAAATTGTTGTACCTGTCAATGCCCGGCACCGGGAATCTACTTGTCATATGATAGACTTCCTGTTTTACCTCGTTATACACGTTTTCATTACCGAAGTTTGATAGGGTTCTGATGATGAAAGATGCCGCAAGCTTCATCTCATCGGGACCAAAACCCCTTGTGGTTACGGCAGGAGTACCCAGCCTGATGCCGCTGGTAATGGTCGGTGGCTGGGGATCGAATGGTATGGCGTTTTTATTGGTGGTTATGCCAACGCAGTCCAGCGCTTCTTCTGCGGCTTTGCCGGTTATACCCGTGCTGGACAGATCGACCATGAACATGTGGTTGTCCGTACCGCCGGATAATATGCGCAACCCCAGCTTTTGCAGGCTTTCAGCCAGCGTTTTGGCATTTTCGAGTACTCTGCGCTGGTAATCCACAAATTCCGGTCTCATAGCTTCGCCGAAGGCTACAGCCTTTGCTGCGATTGAGTGCATCAGCGGGCCGCCCTGGATTCCCGGAAACACGGCCTTGTCAACGGCCGATGCCCAATTCGATTTGCACAGTATGAAGCCGCTTCTTGGCCCGCGCAGCGTCTTGTGCGATGTGGAGGTTACCACGGCAGCGTGTGGCACCGGGCTGGGGTGCAGTCCTGCCGCAATGATTCCAGCCAAATGAGCAATATCTGCCATCAAGGTTGCCTCAACAGATTCGGCTATTTTCTGGAAGCGCTCAAAATCTATTATTCTGCTGTAGGCGGTGGCACCTGCTATAATCAGCTTTGGTTTGCTGTCCTTTGCGATTCTTTCTATTTCGTCATAGTCGAGCCGCTCGGTGTCGCGGCTGACGCTGTAGGGTACAAAATCATATTGCTGGCCCGAGAAGTTAACCGGGCTACCGTGGGTCAGGTGACCGCCCTGAGCCAGCGACATTGCCATCACCCTGTCGCCGGGCTTAAGCAGGGCAAATAATGCCGCCATATTGGCCTGTGCGCCGGCATGTGGCTGCACGTTAGCATGGTCGGCGCCGAATAGCTTTTTGGCTCTGGCGATTGTCATCTCCTCAACCTCGTCCATGACCTCGCAGCCACCGTAGTAGCGCTTGTGAGGATAGCCCTCGGCATATTTATTGTTGAGCACCGACCCCAGAGCTTCAAGCACGGCCCTGCTTGGATAATTCTCGGAGGCGATGAGCTCTATGTTGTCATGGAGCCTTTGCTCCTCATGCATGATAACCTGATATACTTCTGTGTCGTGATTCTGTAAAATGCTCATTTTTACCTTTTTAAAATTAAGAAGCCACGCGTTTGGCATGCATGACTTAGATTCAACTAAACTCTCTTAAATTTGAGAGATATCGATATATCAAACAATGCAAATGCCGCTTCAAACGCAAGTTTACAAAACGGCAAGATGGTTTGTCAATAACGCATGGTATGTCTATTAGATCTCATAAATGATATAATGGTTCGTTGACAGTATTTTATCAAGATGGTATCTTTTTCAAGGCAATTTTGTTTTTGAGGGTATATGGTTGGCAAGCGATATAATCGCTAAAGCAAAAAAAGAGGGCAGAGTCTATCTTACGGAGAGCGAGTCGAAATTACTGCTCAAAGAGGCGGGCATTGCCACCAATGAAATGGAACTTGCGATGTCCAGGGATGAAGCGGTATCCATTAGCAAAAAGATGGGATATCCGGTGGTGCTTAAGGTTGTTTCCAATGATATTTTGCACAAGACCGACGTTGGTGGAGTGAAGCTGGGGCTTGACAGCGGGGATGAGGTGGCAAGTGCGTATGACGAGATGATGGCCCTGCTTAAGCAGAAGGCTGCTAATGCTGTTATAGATGGTGTGTCTGTTCAACGTATGGCACATCCCGGCGTTGAAGTAAT
>DAOUZV010000013.1 GCA_030665485.1 Chloroflexota bacterium
CCTGTTCTTCAAAGCGTTATAAGCAAATTGCATCGCCGGTGCTTTGTTCTTCTTTTTTGCCTTGGACCGCCCTTTTCTGACTAGTTGACTGATCGTTGGCAACTGCTCTCTCCTTATTATTTCAATTCAGCAAAAAGCCGACCTTTTACCTTCCCAGCGCTATCTTTAGGGGGAAGATAAGGCCGGACTATCAGACCGACAAACCTTACCCGTCGGTACCTATTTCATCCGTAGTCTCAATCCTATTACGGACGCTAATAGAGAAGTTTATCACTATTTTTAAGCTTTGTCAATACAACATAAATACAATATATAGGCGGTAAGCGTGGTATTGACAAAGTAGGTATGGTGTGCTAGTTTTAGTTCAGTCACAATTCCATCGTTAACTAACTAGGTAAGTAAACCTGAACTATTTTATAAAATGACAAGGTTAGCATCAAGCTAACGAAAGCCAACATGAACCTTTTTGGCAGCAGCGGAATAAGGGACATAGTGGATGGGAAACTTACCCCTGAGTTCTGTTTGGCTGTCTCCAAGGCGATAGGCACTACGCTTCCACAAACTGCGCAGGTCTGCATTGCAACCGATGCACGTATAACCAGAGACGTTGTCAAAACCGCCGTAACTACAGGGCTGCTATATTGCGGAATAGATGTGGTTGATTTCGGCATTATACCCACACCGGCACTGGCATTGCTCACTAGGGAGATGGGGTTTGATTCCGGCATAATGATAACCGCCTCGCATAATCCACCGGAGTTCAACGGCATAAAATTGTTCAATGGTAATTCTTTGGGTTACAGCCAAGCGCAGGAAGAAAGAATAGAGAATATATTCTTTAGCAATAAGTTCAGAGCATCTAGCTGGAGCGGTGTTGGTTTACTCACGGTGGCCAATGGAGTGAGTGAGGAGTACTTCAAGTATATCAGAAGGAAGCTGCCGGTTATGAGTGGCAACGGCTTGAAAGTAGTGGTGGACCCTGGTAACGGAGCTGCATCTAATTTCGCCAGCAGATTTTTAAGGGATCTTGGGTATGATGTGCTGGCCATAAACGATGAGCCGGATGGTATGTTCCCCAACCGAAGTTCTGAACCAAAAGAGGACACACTGGTAAAAACGATCGATTTCCTTTGTGATAAAGATGCGGATCTGGCCGTCTGCTACGATGGCGATGCCGACAGGGTGGTTTTTTGCGATAGAGACGGTTTTTTGGGCTATAACGAGATGGTTGCCTTTATTTCAAGACTGGTGCTCAAGAAGAGTATGAGCCGGAAGGTGGCAACCACGGTAGAGACGGGCAGATTGCTCGATCTGGCTCTGGCTGATCTGGGAGGTGAAGTTATCCGCGGCAGGGTGGGAGATGTAAACGTCGCCCACTTGGTACGTGAACACGATGCGGCTATCGGGGTGGAGCAGGTTGGAGTCTATATCATGCCGGAACTGGGGTACTACCCGGATAGCATGTATGCTACCGCCCTTCTCTTAAACGAAATCAGACATGCTGGTGAGATAAGAGAGACTTGCCGGCAATGGCCGGAACTCTTTTTTGGCAAAGCTAAAATAGCCTGTGCCGATATTGCCAAGCAAATGGTGATGGATACCATGAGAGATAGCTATCAAGTACCGCTGGTGAAAGAGACGAATACACTTGATGGGATTAGGTACGAACTGGATGATGCGTGGCTGCTTGTCCGTCCCAGTGGAACCGAGCCGGTGATAAGGGTTATAGCTGAAGCTGAGTCGGAAGACAAAATGAATAATCTATTAAAAGAGGCGACAAAACAGGTTCGTGAACTTGTTGAACTATCGGAGGCCCCAGCTTGAAGGTAGTCTTTTTATGTGGCGGAATTGGGAAACGCATGTTTCCGATAACTCATGATAAGTTTTTGCTTAAATTTTTAGGTAAACCATTGCTTGCGCATCAGATTGAAATGGCGACTAAATTGGGGCTGAATGATTATGTGTTTGTTTGCAACCCACATAACATAGAAAAAGTGTCAAATATAGCCGCCGGTTATTCCGGCATCAGTGCGAGCTATGCTATTCAGCAAGAGTCGCTTGGGATTGCCGATGCATTACAGAGCGCAGCCGGTAGTTTAAATGAAGAGATATTGGTGGTTAACCCCAACGATGTTTTCGATCAGTCGGCGTTTTTGAGTATCATGAACGAATACAATAAAAATGGCGCTGTTTCGTATCTTTTGGGCTATGAGGTTAATGATTATTTCCCCGGCGGCTATATGGAGATAAATGAGAGCAATGAGCTTAAGAGCATAGTGGAAAAACCGGGCAGAGGAAATGAACCCAGCAATCTGGTCAATATTGTGGTACATATTCATACAGATAGCAATAAACTTTTGGATTGCTTGAAGCAGGTTGAGACGGACGAGGACAATGCTTACGAGATGGCGATAGGCCTTATGGCCAAAACTGGAGACAAGGTAAAAGTGGTAAACTATGATGGGACTTGGTCAGCAATCAAGTATCCCTGGCATATTACTGCCCTTGCCGAGCATTTCTTAGGGCAGGCTGAGGGGCATATATCGCCAACGGCAAAGATTTCTGATAGGGCTGTTGTCGATGGTAAGGTAATTATCGAGGATGGCGTCAAAATTCTTGAGAACGCTGTTGTCAGGGGGCCTTGTTATATCGGCAAGAATTCGGTAATTGGTAATAACACATTGATTCGGGATGGGTGCCACATAGGAGATGATTGTGTGATTGGACATTCCACCGAAATCAAGCATTCGTATGTTGATGACGGATGCTGGTTCCACTCCAACTATGTGGGCGATTCGATACTAGGCAAAGGCTGTTCTTTGGGTGCTGGCACCGTGACTGCAAACTGGCGCTTTGATGAGAAGAACGTTGCTATTAAAGTAGGCGGAGATGTGGTAGATACCAATCAGGGCAAGTTCGGCACTATTATGGGAGAAGGCTGTAAAACGGGTATAAACGTAAGCATTATGCCTGGTGTTAGAATAGGTGCTAACGCAGTGGTGGGTCCGCACGTTAATCTAGTAGAGGACCTTGAGCCAAACAAGCTGATTGTAGCGGAAACCCGGTATAGAACAATAAACAGGAATATTTTGGGTATATAGTGGGTATATAGAATGTGTGGAATAGTAGGGTTTATAGGTAAGGAGCAGGCATCGCCCGTGGTGCTACGAGCTTTAACCAAGCTGGAGTACCGAGGCTATGATTCGGCTGGTGTTGCCTCTATCAGCGACAGTAAAATATTACTGAAGAAGGACGTGGGCAAGATAGCCGAAGTTCAGGGTAAGTATGCGCTGGATGGGCTACCGGGCACTATCGCCATTGGGCATGTACGCTGGGCCACACATGGCAAAGTCACTGTAGCCAATGCCCATCCGCATATGGACTGCGATGGTAAGATCGCAGTGGTGCACAACGGAATCATCGAGAACTACCAGGAGCTGCGCCATCAGTTGGAGGGCGACCATAAATTCGTCTCCGATACCGATACAGAAATCGTGTGCCACTTGATCGAGACGTACATGCGCATGGGCAATTCGCTGGAGCAGGCAGTGATAGCAGCAATCCAGCAACTGGTTGGTTCCTATGCTCTGGCGGTGATCTCGGTTGACGAGCCGAATAAGATAGTAGCGGTGCGTAAAAGCAGCCCGCTGGTAATAGGCATCGGTGATGGTGAGTACTTCGTTGCCAGCGATGCACTTTCCTTCTTGGACAAGACCAACCAGGTGATATTTATGGAGGACGACGAGGTTGCTGTCATCGCAGGTGATGGTGTAGATATTTATAACAAGAAGGGCAAGCATGTAAACAGAAAACCGACCAAGATTGAGTGGGAGTGGGACCAGGCGAGCAAGAACGGACATGATTACTTCATGCTCAAGGAGATAATCGAAGGGCCCGAGGCTATACAGAATGCGGCGACTCAGGACAAGAAGCATGTAATGGATGTTGCCATGACCATCCTGCGGGCAGAACAAGTGGTGATAACCGCCTGTGGTTCCTCGCGTTATGCCGCACTAATAGGCAGATACCTGTTCTCCCAGCTTGCAGGCAAGTTCTGTGACGTGGTTATGGCCTCAGAGTTTCAGTATTTTGCCAGTTCCATTGACAAACACACCGTGGTGATAGCGGTATCCCAGAGCGGCGAGACCGCCGATGTGATGGAGGGCGTAAAGATGGCCAGGGACAAGGGGGCCAAGATAATATCCATAGTAAACGTACCCGGCTCATCGTTAGCCAGGATAGCTCATAAGGCCTTGTATCTTAATTGCGGTCCGGAGATATGTGTTGCCGCCACCAAGTCGTTCATCGCCCAGTTGGTTATCTTCTATCTGCTCTCCTTTGCCATGATGAATAAGCTAGATCAGGGGACTAAGCAGCTGAAGGGTTTGTCTGTGGGAGTCAATGGCAGTTTTGATGAGAATAGTCAGAAGCTGATGGTGTTGGCGGACAAGCTGCATGAGCAGGGGAACTTTTATTATATAGCCAGGGGCATCAACTTCGCCATGGCGTCTGAGGGGGCGCTTAAACTCAAGGAGCTATCTTATATCCATGCCGAGGGTATGCCTGCCGGAGAACTGAAGCACGGCACCATAGCGCTTATTGAGGAAGGCACGCCCGTGGTGGCCATCTGTCCTAACGATGAGACCTACCACGAGACGGTGTCCAATGCTATAGAGACCAAGGCACGAGGCGCTTTTATCATTGGAGTTTCCGATAGAGACAACGAGGTATATGATGCTTGGATAAAGGTGCCGGAGGTTGAGGATATATTCTACCCACTATCGGTAGTATTACCGCTGCAGCTGCTGGCCTACTATCTGGCGGTAAGGCTGGGCAAAGACCCGGACAAACCCCGCAACCTTGCCAAATCTGTTACCGTTAAGTAAACTTGTGCATAAGTAGCACGTTTGATTTCTCCTTATATTTATTTTGGTGGTAATGGTGCGACTGTTGGCTGGTTATTATGTATAGAGCGACAATAATAATTCCGACATACAACGAGGAAGCGAATATCGAAAAGCTCATTACGCGAATCGTTGCTGCCTGCCCTAATTGCTGCATGATCGTCGTGGACGACAATTCTTCGGACCAAACTCAGTCAATTGTACAAAGGCTTTCCAAAAACTACCCCGTTAGGCTGATAACAAGAAATGAGCGCGGATTATCCTCGGCTGTTGTTGAGGGAATCAGACACGCCGATACAAGTAGTGTTGTTGTTATCGACGCCGACCTGCAGCATCCTCCCGAAGTAATTCCTGATTTGCTTTCGGCATTGGACAAAGGAAATGTAATTGCTATCGGATCGCGATATTGTAAAGGTGGTGGTATAAAGGGCTGGTCAACCTTCAGAAGGCTGGTTAGCCGTGTGGCAAACTCACTTGGGTTTCCGGTTGTTCCCAGCGTCAAAGATAGAACATCCGGTTTTTTTGCATTCAAGCGGGAGGTGGCACCTGCGCTGAACAGGTTGAATATACAAGGTTTCAAGATTCTTTTAGAATTTCTGGCGCTGCGTAAGACATGTGCTATAGCCGAGGTGCCTTTCACTTTCGAAATCAGGGCCGGCGGGGAGTCCAAGTTTGGATTCAAACAGGTGTGGGAATATATAAGGCAGCTGGTGCGCCTTTATTCGCAGATACCCAGAGGGATTACTGCCGAGGATTATGAGTGGCACAGCTTTTATAAAGGTCATTTCATTCAGAAATGGTGGAAGAAGTCTGTTGCCAAAAAGATATGGAGTTTCATTCCTCCTGGAGAGGGATCGCTGCTTGATGTGGGTTGTGGCTCATCTCCTATGATAGCGGAGTATCCGAATGCGGTCGGTCTTGATTTAAATCCACTCAAACTCAAATTTCTTACGGCCAATCTGCCTGCTCACTCCTTTGCCAATATGGATGCCAGAAACCTTGCTATCGTATCGGAAAGTTTCGATGGCGTTATATGCAGTGAAGTGCTGGAGCATATTCATGATCCGGAACTTGTGATAAAGGAAATATCCAGGGTTCTGAAAAACGGGGGCAAAGCGGTTATAGCTACTCCGGACTACTCGCGATTTTTATGGCGTGTGGCTGAGAGGTTCACCCCGTATGAAGAAGATCATGTGTATAAGTTTAGCAGGAAGAATCTTGAGGAACTTTGCGTCAAGCACAATCTGACGCCTGTAGCTCATAAATATGTAGCTATGTGTGATCTTGTAGAATTGTTCGTCAAATCAGCTTAAATACCGTGCTCACGTTTTGATTTTGAGTTCCTTGAGCACCATATCAACAGCTACTGGTATAGCAGCTTCCACGGCCGGGGTGCACTCTTCGCAGAAAGTGAGTATTTCCTCAACCTCAATGGCGAAGATGGCGTAATCGTCTGGCATCTTCAGGCCGACCTTGTTGCCGAATTCAATTGCTGTGGCAAAGTTCACGTCGTGGGGATTGGTGGCGTAGCGAGTCCGGTTGAAATCGGCTTCGGTGAGTTTGTATATCGTACCTGGTTTGCCATCCTTCGTCTGGATTGCATCGACGATGATAGCCCTGTCGTATCCGGTGATGGTTTCCATCAGGCGCAACCCACCCAAACTTGATTCGATGATGGTGTATTCCGCCGAGTCCAGTTTGTCCCGAAGCTCTCTGACAACGCGAATCCCCACGCTGTCATCGCTCAAGATGGGATTTCCCATCCCCAAGACTATTGTCTTTGTTTTATCAGCCATTTGCGTGGGGATTCCTATTTATACTTACATATTGCGGCGAGCTCTGGTCAGCTCGGTGCCGTCTGGATCTCGGACGATTACCTCAAGAGGCATCTGTCCCGGTAGGGTATGTGTGGCGCAGGACATGCAAGGGTCGTATGCCCTGAAGGCCATCTCTATCATGTTCAGTGTGGGCTCGGTGATTTCCGTACCCTTCTTGATTAAACCCTGTGCCGCTTTCTTAATGGACATGTTCATAGCGGCGTTATTATTGGTTGTTCCTACTATCAGGTTGGCTTTAACTACGATACCGTTCTCGTCGGTTTTGTAGTGGTGTGTCAGCGTACCACGCGGTGCCTCAACTATACCAACGCCCTCGTTTGGGGTGCTGGTGGGGATAACGCGATAGTTTGGTCCGGTGATATCTGGATCCTGAGAAAGCTCCAGCATACGCTCTGCCGCGTATACAAGCTCGATAGCTCTTGCCCAGGCGGTTGCCAGCGTGGCGTTAACCGGCTTACCACCGAGTGTTGAGTAGAACCTCTCGTATTCGGCTTGGGCCAACGGTGTGGCCATGCCGTCCGAAGCATTCAATCGTGCCAGCGGAGTTGCTTTGTATACGCCGCTGTCTATGCCGTCGACGAAGCCCTTCCATCCCACCTTCTTCAAGTATGGGAATTTAAGGTAGGACCACGGCTCTACATGCTCGGCAACGTGTTCCAGATAGTCTTTAGGCTCGTACTTAAGCAGTTCTTTGCCATCCGGGCCTACCACACGGACTTTGCCATCGTAGAAGTTAACCTTATTATTCTCATCAACCAGGCCCATGTTATAAGTAGCGTGGGCGTAGGCATCGTTAAGTATAAGGTCAACGTAGGCTTTGTTGGCCAGCACAATATCATCAACTACCTTGAGAGTGAGCTTTCCAACTTCTATCATATCCTTGGCGACCGTTTCGATGTGCACTCTCTGCTCTTCGGTAATGCCGTGGCTCATGCCGCCGGGTACTCCGCCGCAGGGGTGAATCTTTCTGCCACCGATCATCTCGATGATCTTATGGCAATCCATTCTTGCGTTAACTACCCTCACGGCTATATCCGGCACTTTGCCGATTATGCCGATTATATTTCGTATGGCAGGGTCGGCATCCGGGCCCATTACGAAGTCAGGGCCTGCAAGAGCGTAGAAGTGTGTGGCATGGTCCGTCACATAGAACGTGCTATACAGCAGTTCACGCAGCTTCTTGCCCGTTGGAGGAGGGTCAATGTTATACACGGCGTCAACCGCTTTGATTGATGCCATATGGTGAGCCTCAGGGCAGACGCCGCAGATGCGCTCTGTAATCTGAGGCAAGTCCTCAACATACCTGCCCTCGGCGAATCTCTCGAACCCCCTGGTCTCAGGTATCTGAAGATATGCATTAGCCACTTCGCCGTCATCGTTTAGGAAAATCTCGATTTTACCGTGGCCTTCAAGCC
Source organism: Chloroflexota bacterium (assembly GCA_030665485.1). Classification (GTDB taxonomy): domain Bacteria; phylum Chloroflexota; class Dehalococcoidia; order JABGRK01; family JABGRK01; genus JABGRK01. The sequence goes on from DAOUZV010000013.1 coordinate 8,158, forward strand.
TTGTGATTGGATCAACTGTTACTCTCTTCATTTGATCTGTACCCTCCTTAGGATAGAACTGGGCAGGCTATAGCGATAGAACGTTCCTATCGGGTCTTTGATATCGTCTAATATCACCGCTATTTCAGCGGGATCGTTGGAATCTACTATAGAAGCTACAGCACTCATGAACTTGGCACCCTGGTCTACCACGCCATCGGGAGGCCCGTAGCAGCCGGTGCACGGCATTCCTGCCGCCGGGCACAGCGCGCCGCAGCCCTCACGGGTGGCAAGACCGGCGCAGAGCAGTCCCTGCTCCAGCAGGCACCTGTCCGGGTCGGGCATGATCTGGTGAGTCCTGTAGAATTTCTTTACCTTCTTTTCCTCTTTGTTTCTCTTGCACTCGTCGCAAAGTGCGCGGGTTCCCGCACCTACGATACTGCCTTTGGCAGGTAGATTGCCGGTAACAACCGCTTCCAAAACAGCCCACGTCTGCTCGCCTGTTGGCGGGCAGCCCGGCACGAAGTAATCCACATCAATAACAGCAGCCAGAGGCCTTACGGTGTCATATATCTTGGGCAGTGTAAGTTCCCCCTCTGGGGCCTGATAACTGGTTTGCGGTATTACTTTATCGGGATTATCGACTGATGGGCACGAAACGAATACTCTATCGAAGATTTGCTCTTGGTTGGCCACGTTGGCCAATCCCGGTATGCATCCTTCGTAGGAGCAGGACCCGTAGGCCACCATGACTTTAGATTTTGCGCGGAGCACCTTGGCCTGATGTTCGTTCTCTTCGTTCTGAATAGCGCCGTTGAAAAGGCAGAGGTCTATTTCTCCGTCTGTCATAGCCTCTACATCTTTGTATTTGCCATCGACTATACATGGCCAGAAAACGATATCAGCCAACTCTGCCAGCTTTACGATGTTCGCCCCAATTTCCAAGGTGGCGATTTCACAGCCGCCACAACTGGAGGCCCAGTAGCCAGCTACCTTTAGTTTTGCCATAATCAATCCTCCTTAGTATGAGTGGAGTCTTTAGCTGATTGCACCCTCATATTTTACATATGGGCCGAGCTTCTTTACTTCCTCTGTCATTTCATTGACGATCTGAGCAAAGCGGTCGCCCTCTGACGCAGAAGCCATATCGAAACGGAATCTGCCCTCCTCGATACCGAACTGCTTAAGCATGTTTTTAAGAAGCTCCATTCGCCTGGCGGCTTTGTAATTGCCTTCCAGGTAGTGGCAGTCACCAAAATGGCACCCTATTACACATACTCCATCTGCGCCCCTGTTGAATGCCTCAAGCACAAAAGTGGGGTCAACGCGACCGCTGCACATTACCCTGATAATTCTTATGCTTGGCTCGTATTTTGTCCTTGAGGTGCCTGCCAAATCGGCACCGGCGTATGAGCACCAGTTACATAAAAAGCCAACTATTTTGGGTTGAAAATCTGCACTGCTCATATGTTACTCCTCTCAATTAAAGGTAAGGTGCTAGCACCTTTTTACTAGAGACAACACCCTTCTTAAACGCAAGCTCTTTTTCAGAAATGCCTAGAGCCATGCCTAAAAGCTGAGTGAAGAAAAATACTGGAATTTCGTAATCCTCTTCGTTCTTCTTCTTTGCCTTGCTTTGATATGCGTCGAGATTAAGCTGGCATAACGGACAGGCGGTTATTATGCAATCGGCGTTGTTGTCCTGAGCATTTTTGAGTATTTTATTGATTAAACCCAGCGCCAGATCCTCCTCGGACATAACCAGAGATGCGCTGCAACAACGAGCCTTCATCTCAAATGGGACCGTCTCGGCTCCCAACGCTTCTACCAGTTTGTCCATTGACTGCGGATTTTCGGTATCGTCAAAACCGAGATTGGGCCGAGTCAGCTGGCAACCGTAATAACATGCCACCTTCAGTCCCTCAAGCTTCTTTGTTACCTTGGATGCGATTTGGTCATAACCGATGTCGTTTACAATAACCTCAAGCAAATGGCGAACCTTCAGTCCGCCGTTGTATTTTAAATTGCCTTCGGCCAGGGCCTCGTTTGCCATAGCTCTCAGTTCTGGATTATTGCTGAGCCGCTGGTTGGTTTTGCCCAGCGTAACAAAGCATGCATTGCAGCCGGTTACTATGTCTTGGCCTTTTTCTTCTGCAAGAGCTAGGTTTCTGCCGGCCACGCAAATGGCCTCCAGTTCCTCGGCCACATGATATGGGGTAGTGCCACAGCAGTTCCAGTCTTCAAGTTCGTCCAGTTGCATGCCCAGAGCGTCACCTATAGCTCTCATTGATATTCCATACGCGATACCGGTGGCTTCATCTGAACATCCGGGATAATAACTATATGCTTTCATCTTAAGCGCCCCCCAAGCTTTGAGCTTTGGCAATGATCGCCTTAAAGCCATCCCTGTCCTTGATCTTTTTGGCCTTAAGAGGCATCCGTCCGCGCTTAAGCAAGCTGAAAGCAAACGGCAGCATCTTTACCAGTGATATCATGCCAAAAGCTTTAATGGGGTTCGACTTCAATTTTTTCCAGAAGATTCTCATGTAGGCCTTCATCATCATGCCGCCTTCATGAGCCCGGCCGTTGTTTCTGATAACATCTACAAACGCTTTGTAGAAAATCGGTGTCAGTGTTTTCTTGTTGGTCAGTTTGTGTCTTACTGACAAAGATGCGAGGGCATTCATGATGCCGGTTGGTTTGACATCTCTGGGGCAGCGCGCCGTGCACAGGTAGCATGTTGCGCAATACCACATTGTATTGCATGAAAGAACCTCTTCCTTCATGCCGGCCTTTATCATGTAGATAACTTTTCGCGGGGCATAATCCATATACTTAGCGTTGGGGCAGGAGCCGGTACAGGTACCACACTGAATGCATTCGTTGATGGCTTCGCCACCAGGCACGTCTCTTACTTCTGCCACAAAGGTGCCATTATCGCTCATACCATCTCTCCTTATCACCTGACGTAAAAAAGGTAGCCTGATACCGAAAACTGGTCAAACGACTACCCCATTAATAAAACAATAATAAACTCCACGGCTAATGTAATTTTAGCATGGTTAAATTTATGCGGGCAAGGGTTTTTCCTAGGTGTTTTCACGCATTAATGACATGTTTCTACTCATCTAATATATGTGCGATAGTGCTTGCTTGTTGTATCCTTGTGCTTTTGCTATAATCGCTAGGTATATCAGTATCGGGTATGGGGATATAGCTCAATTGGGAGAGCGCTGCGTTCGCATCGCAGAGGTCGGGGGTTCGAATCCCCCTATCTCCACCATTTACATGCCCCTGTAGCTCAGAGGATAGAGCAACGGTTTCCTAAACCGTGTGTCGTGCGTTCGAGTCGCACCAGGGGTATTATTTTAATGACTGAAAGGGCTTGTTTGATGATTCCTATCAAATACACGCAAGAGCAGTTTGCGCGGATGTCGCGCGAGGGTTATTTCCATGAGGTTACCGATTTCATAGACGTAAACGCCGAAAATTATCCCGACAAAGAGGGCTATGTCGATTCCAAATCAAGGCTGACGTTTGCCCAGGCCAAGCTCATGTCTGACCGTTTAGCCTTAAGTTTCCTCGATATGGGGCTCAAGAGGGACGACAGGATCGTTCTCCAGGTGCCCAACGTTGTGGAATACTTCATCGTCCGTTCTGCGCTGCGCAAGGCAGGGCTAATCGGCCTGTACACCATGATGTACCTGCGGCACAAGGAGATGGAGTACGCGGTGGGTCAGGCCGAGGCCACCGGTATCATAATCTGCCCCGACTTCCATAACTTCGATTACACGGGCATGGTCAATGAAATCAAACCCAACCTGTCCCGTTTGAAGTACGTTTTTGCCATAGGAGACGTAGTTCCCGACGGAACTGTATCACTGACCGAAATGATGAACAACCCGCTTGAGAAGAAGTATGGACCGGACTATTTCGCAAAAACTAAACTTATGGCCGGTGAAATATCCGAGCTTAAAATGACCTCCGGAACCACCGGCATGCCCAAGCTCACCGAGAGCTTCCAGACCGGGTCTGCTGAAATGGTCGGGGAACTGGCGCATCGCTTCGGCGTCATCCACGACGATGTTTTTGCGGCGCTTGCCCCCCTAACCGGCGGAGCCAGCGGCGGAGCCATATGCAAGGGTATAGCGCAGAGGCAGGGCTGTAAGGTGGTGATGATAGAGCGCTTTGATACAGAAGAAGCGCTTAAGCTGCTTCAAAACGAAAAGGCCACCTTTGCCACCGGCGTGCCCACCATGATGGCCAAAATGATGGCCCAACCCGATTTTGATAAATATGATTTAAGCTCGGTAAGGGCGTTCCACAGCTCAGGCGCCTATCTGCCTCCGGCGCTGGCCAAAGAGGCCGAGGAGAAGATGAAACTCACGATTCTTAATCATTACGGCGCCATAGATATAGGTTTTGCCACCAGCACATACCTCGATGCTTCGCTTGAGGCACGGTTAAGCTCGGTGGGCAAGCCCATGCCCGACGTGACGCTCAAGCTGATCGACGACGATGGCAACGAGGTGCCGCTGGGCGAGGTCGGTGAGATCATCTGGGCGTCGCAGAAGGGCGGCACCATGTACTACCGTGACCTTGAGGCAACTCTGGCGCGTGAGGCTACCGGTCTAACCAAAACCGGCGATCTGGGCAAGCTGGACGAGGATGGCAACCTATATATCGTGGGCCGCAAGAAAGACGTTATCATTCGCGGCGGACAAAACATCTTCCCCGCAGAGGTGGAGAGCATCCTGATAACGCATCCCAGTATAATGAACGTTGCTGTGGTGTCCATGCCCGACGATGTGATGGGAGAGAAGGCCTGTGCTTATGTGGTGTGCAAGCCAGGCAAAGACATATCCTTTGAAGATATTACAGGCTTTATGTTGGAGAAGAGGTGCGCCAAGTACAAGCTGCCGGAGCGGCTTGAGATAGTAGAAAACCTTCCTCTGGTGGCCGAACAAAAGGTGGATCTTCAAGCTCTCAGAAAAGATATAGAAAACAAGTTGATGTCGGGAAAAAATAAATAATTCTTTTTATGAATGAATGATTTCTTTTAA
>DAOUZV010000047.1 GCA_030665485.1 Chloroflexota bacterium
CCGATCTGACATTTTGCCTATTAAGGCCGAAGCGTCCTATACTTGGGCCCCAACTGTGTTTTTGTCGTTTCATAGGCTTGCTTCACAAACTCGCACAGCAGCGAACGCGTATCGCGCGGATCGATCATCTCGTCATACCACATCGACTCGCCGGCGCGGAACGGCGAGTTTAACTTCTCCAGCCTCTGCTCGATTCTCTCGCGCTCAGCATCAGGATCAGGCGCGGATTCAATCTGGCTCTTGTAAGCGGCCATTACACCGCCCTCAAGCGGCATGGCAGACAGCACCGCCGATGGCCATGCATACGTAAGGTTGAGGCGCAATTTGCTGCCTCGTATACCACCGGCCACACCGAACCTGCGGCGTATTAGCACGCTAGCCCATGGCACCGTTGCCTGATCCACGGCAAACTGCGCCCGCGCCGCCCTGCGTATCATACCGGCGGACTCAGACTCAAGACCGACCATGAAACCAGGTACATCCACCAGATAAATAACAGGGATGTGGAACGTATCGGCCATATCTATAAACTTGGTCATTTTGTCGGCGGCCTCTGGAGTCTGCGCTCCGGCGTAGTGCATGCAATCATTGCTCATAATGGCCACTGGATATCCGTCCAGCCGCGCCAGCATGGTAACGAAAGATCTGCCATAGTAAGGCGTCATCTCGAATATAGAATCCTTGTCGACGATGTGCGCCAGCAGTTTGCGTATGCTGTACGGCTTTTTCCTGTCTTTGGGAATAATCGAAAGCAATTCTTCATCACGACGATTGGGGTCGTCGCCCATATCCACACGCTTGGGCTGCTCCCAGACGTTCTGCGGCATGTAGCTCATAAAACGCTTTATCTGCCTGAATAAGTCATCTTCATCCTCAGCCACGTTGTCCACAACACCGCTCTTAAAAGCGTGGATTTTGTAGCCACCAATTTCCTTCTTAGTCTGGGTAATGCCAAACGCCCGCTGTGTCACCGGCGGGCCCGCCACGAATATGTCGCAGTTCTCCTTCGTCATAATACTGAAGTGCGCCTGCGCCATCCATATGGCGGCATATCCGGCCACCGCACCAAGGGCTGCAGATACAACAGGAACCTGATACATCAACGGCATGGAGTAGGTCAGGCTCTGAGGAGGTATGTGAATCCGCTGTGCCGGCTTGGCGTGTTCCTCGATTCCGCGGACGCTTCCCCCCGGCTCCTCGACCAGGCGTATGTAAGGCACCCTCCATTCGATTGCCATCTTGGCGGCAATTTCCCTCTTGTGCCCCTGTATATCACCGCGGACGGTATGATCGCCGCACTGGATGGTCATCATCCTGTTGTCAATTTTGCCATAGCCGATCACGTGAGCGGCAGGCGACAGCGACGAGATATTACCCTCGTTATCATATTTGACACGGCCGACAAGGGTGCCCATTTCCCTGAAAGAATCTTTATCGAGGAGCTTACCGATTCGTTCGCGTACAGTGTACTTGCCCTTCTCCTTGTGCTTGGCGATATTCGCTTCGCCGCCCATCTGCTCAGCAAGGCTCTTTCTGTAATTTAAATCTTCGACATCCTTCTCCCAAACCATTCAAAATACCTCCAACTGCGACAATGAAACGATACTGATATGCTTCTTTAGATAATATCACTGGCGGCGGCGGCCAGCAACTCATAGGTACAAAAATTGACTAAAAGCATCTCAACCATTATAATTGTTATTGCTTCCTTTCAGCGTGTTCAGCGTGATTGAGCGGTGAGTGTGAATTGAGAGTAGCTACAATCCCATAAGTAATGCTTTTGGTTAGTATATTGTAGCTGAATAGCAATACTGTAGTATTGCTTTTTTTAGTTTCAATCTGCTAGAATGTTCTCTGATTACCTTTACCGCCCGAGTAGCGCAATGGCAGCGCAGCCGACTTGTAATCGGCAGGTTAGCGGGTTCGAATCCCCTCTCGGGCTCAGGCTTTAATGAGGGGAGGGGTGGGTGAGCGGCTAATACCAGCAGACTGTAAATCTGCCGCCTTAAGGGCTACGCAGGTTCGAATCCTGCCCCCTCCACCATGAAAGGCCCACATAGCTCAGGAGGTAGAGCACGTTCTTGGTAAGAACGAGGTCACCAGTTCGAATCTGGTTGTGGGCTCCAAATAATAAGGAGGAAAAAGACATGGCCAAGAAAGTATTTGAAAGAACCAAACCGCACGTAAATGTGGGGACTATAGGACACGTGGACCACGGCAAGACAACTCTGACAGCGGCAATCACCATGGTGCTCGCAAAAGTAGGCCTTGCCAGCTACAGGCCGTTCGATTCAATCGACAACGCGCCGGAAGAAAAGGCTAGAGGCGTCACCATCGCTATTCAGCACGTTGAATACGAAACAGAGAAGCGCCACTACGCCCACGTAGACTGTCCGGGCCATGCTGACTACATTAAAAACATGATCACCGGTGCCGCCCAGATGGATGGCGCGATACTGGTGGTGGCCGCCGACGACGGCGTGATGCCACAGACCAGAGAGCATTTGCTGCTGGCGCGTCAGGTGGAAGTGCCTTATATAGTAACGGCGCTGAACAAAGTGGATATGGTGGATGACGAGGAACTGCTTGAGGTAACGGAGATGGAACTCAGAGAAGATCTATTTCCAAAATATGAGTTCCCCGGCGACGATATTCCCATCATCCGTATCAGTGCACTCAAGATACTGGAATGCGGCTGCGGCAGTAAGGATTGCGAGTGGTGTGGCGCGGTATGGCAGCTTATGGATGCGCTGGACAACTACATACCGGAACCAGAGCGACCCAAGGACAAGCCGTTCCTGATGCCTGTTGAAGACGTATTCAGCATTAAGGGACGTGGAACCGTAGTAACGGGAAGAGTAGAAAGAGGAATGATCAAATCCGGCGACGAAATTGAGATTGTAGGACTAAGGGAAAGTCGCAAGGTGATAGTCACTGGTCTTGAGATGTTCCACAAGACCCTTACCGAGGCGCTGCCTGGTGACGCCGCAGGCTGCCTGCTGCGCGGTGTTGATAGGGACGAGATCGATCGAGGAATGGTGCTTGCCAAACCGGGGTCAATCATACCTCACACCCAGTTCGATGCGCAGGTATACGTGTTAACCAAGGAAGAGGGCGGCAGGCATACCCCGTTCTTCAACGGCTATAAGCCGCAGTTCTATATAAAGACTACGGATATCACAGGCTCTATCGAGCTGCCAAAGGGCATGGAAATGGTTATGCCCGGTGACCACGCCAATATATCGGCCAAACTCATTGTGCCAATGGCGCTTGAGGAAGGACTGCGCTTCGCCATCCGCGAGGGTGGCAGAACCGTGGGTTCGGGAGTTATTACCAAGGTCGGTGAATAAACATGGCCAAAAAAGGTGTAGCCAGAGCAACTATCTTCATAGCTTGCACCGATTGCAAAGAAAGAACATATTCTACGGTAAAGAATAAGAGGAACGATCCAGATCGTTTGGAGCTCAAGAAATTCTGCCCGCGGTGTAGAACTCATACACTGCACCGCGAAGTGAGATAGAAGAGATGACACAGCCAGCTTCTAAAAAAGTACGGTTCAAGTTCTTCCGTGACGTATTTGCGGAGTTAAAAAAGGTGACCTGGCCCACATGGCATCAGACTACCTATTTAACCGGCGTAGTTATCGTCACCTGTCTGGTGGTTGGCCTCATTCTCGGAGGGCTCGACTTCGGTTTGTCAAAAGCGGTAGAAGCTTTGGTCAAGGCCAGGTAAACCAAGGCCAAGCTAACTCAAGAAAGCATATTTTATGGAAGAGCAAAAAAAGTTGTGGTATGTCATACATACCTATTCGGGATACGAGGACCGGGTTAAGATCAACTTGGAGCATCGCATTCAGAATATGGATGTAAAAGATAAGATCTTGCAGGTGGTCATACCAACCGAAGAAGAGATCGAAATTAAAAACGGACAAAGAACCACCGTTGCCAAAAAGGTCTTTCCCGGATACATACTGATCGAGATGGAGCTAACCGACGAAAGCTGGTATGCGGTCAGAAACACCCCCGGCGTTATCGGCTTTGTGGGAACCGGTTCCGGCAGCAGGCCGACGCCGCTAGATGATCAGGAAGCCAAAGCCATACTAAAACAGATGGAAGCTGAAGCGCCGCGCATCAAAGTGGGTATCGGCAAAGGTCAAAGCGTAAGGATTACCGACGGGCCTTTCATCGACTTCATCGGCGTGGTGGACGAAATAAACGCAGATAAGGGCAAGGTTCGAGTGCTAGTTTCCTTCTTTGGCAGGGAAACTCCTGTTGAACTCGACCTGCTTCAGATAGAAAAACTGTAATACCAATGAAACCAGAAGACAAATCCGTTAAGGTCAACAATCTTAAACTGCACTACCTGGATTGGGGCAACACCAAGCAGCAGACGATGATATTGCTGCACGGATTCATTGCCCATGCCCATTCATGGGACGGCTTTGCCGCTAAAATGCAGGACAATTACCATGTCATAGCGCTGGATCAACGCGGGCACGGCGACAGCGATTGGGCGCAAGACGGCGCCTATACCGCCGAGGATTTCGGCGACGATCTTGCCACGTTTATTGATGCACTGGAGATAGAAAAACCGATAATCGTGGGTCACTCCATGGGCGGAAGAAATGCTATAATATACACGGGGACCCATCCGGAAAAAGTTGATCGCCTGGTGGCCATTGACAGCCGCCTGCGAAGCGATCCCATAAACGCCATAGCCATTCAGCTCATGGCCAAATCCATACTGGATCATCTCACCTCAATTGAGGAGGGGGTTGAGGCGCTGATAAAGTTCTCGCCCAGCATCCCGCGGGAGTTGGCCGATGACTTGGTGGCAAACGGCGCGCGGAAACTTGCGGATGGCAGTTACGCCCCCAAGTTTGACTTGGCGATGAAGGATCAGGCTCTCAGCAAGCTTCTGGTTTCGGACTTGTGGCCTTATCTGGAGAAGATCACCTGTCCAACCTTGATAATGCGGGGCGCAAACAGCCCTATAATGCCAAAAGACGTTGCGGTGAAGATGGTCGAGGTACTACCTAACGGCCAGTTTTCTGAAATAGAAAACGCCGGGCACCTGGTGCCACAGGAAAATCACGCCGCTTTCGAGAATGCGATAATCGCATTCCTTAACAGTTAAGGAGAGGTAATCATGGCAAAAAAAATAAAAGCGGTAGTAAAACTGCAGATACCAGCGGGCAAAGCCACACCGGCACCGCCTGTTGGTCCGGCCGTGGGCCAGTACGGCATAAACATAATGGCCTTCTGCAAAGATTATAACGACAAGACGTCCAAAGATGCGGGTTCTATAATCCCCGCAGAGATAACCATTTATGAGGATCGCTCATTCACATTCATCACCAAAACACCGCCGGTAAGCGATCTGCTCAAGAAAGCACTGGGCGTAGAAAAGGCCAGCGGCACCCCTAACACAGAAAAAGTGGGGACGCTTAAAAGAAACGTAATCAAAGAGATCGCGCAGATAAAGATGAAGGATCTAAACGCAAACGACATCGAAAGTGCAATGCTCATGGTCGAAGGATCAGCGCGCAGCATGGGGATCGAGGTGGAATAACAATGACAAAGCAAGGTAAAAAATATCAGGATGCATCAAAACTCGTAGACAAAGATAAGTTTTACGCGCCAGAAGAGGCCCTCGATCTGGCCAAGAAGGCCGCCTATACCAAGTTCGACGAAACAGTCGAGCTTCATCTGCGAATGAACCTCGACCCAAGGCACGCCGACCAACAGCTCAGGGGCGTGGCGCTGCTGCCAAACGGCTTGGGCAAAAAGGTGCGTATACTCGTTTTTACCCAGGGAGAAGCGGTAAAGATCGCGGAGGACGAGGGTGCAGACTACGTAGGCGATGATGAACTCATCAAGAAGATAGAGGGCGGCTGGCTTGAGTTTGACGTTGCCATCGCCACACCGGATATGATGGCCAAGGTATCCAAGCTGGGTCGTATTCTGGGGAGAAAGGGCCTAATGCCCAATCCCAAGTCCGGTACCGTATCTCCTCCACAGAACCTGCCGCGCGTCATCGGAGATGCCCGCAAAGGCCGCGTGGAGTTCAAGCTGGATAAGACCGCTATAGTGCATGTGCCAATTGGCAAAGCAAGCTTTGAGGATTCCAAGCTGTTGGAAAACTTCAACGCTCTAATGGAAGCCGTAGTTAAGGGCAAGCCGAGTGGAGCAAAGGGGCAGTACATCAAGAGTGCGACTATTGCCACAACAATGGGCCCCGGCATAGGCCTCGATGTGCAGGCAGCGCTTTCATTCTCAGCCAGTCAGTAACGCACTAAAAAAACTGTACGATAACGAATTTTCATATACAAGACAGGAACGGTTTTTAGAAAGGGGGAACCCATGGAAAAAGATGTCGCCATCGTTGGAGTAGGACAAAGCACCTTTGTCCGTAGCTGTGGCATGACAACCCGAGAGCTTTGCTACGAGGCTTTTGCGGAAGCAATGGAGGGAATCAATCTACAACCAAGTGAGATAGATGCCTCCATCATATGCTCGGCACCGGAATATGATAAGCAGCGCAGCCCTGCAGGAGTGATCGCAGAATATTTAGGATTAATTCCACAGCCAACTTTCTATGTAGAGAGCGTCTGCTCTTCCAGCAGCACGGGACTGCGAGTGGCATACTCGCTGATCAAATCCGGCCTTTACAGAACCGTGGCAGTGGTCGGATTCCAGAAAATGAGTGAGCTGACTTCCCGCGAGGCCATGGAGCGCATGGGCCGCGGCGCCGATGTTGTGTGGGAATCGCCGTTCGGACTTACCATGCCGGCCGGTTACGCCACCTACGCCACAGCCCATATGAATGCATTCGGAACCGAACAGAAGCACATGGCCATGGTCAGGGAGAAGAACTCGGGCTACGGCGCACTCAACGAGAAAGCGGTTTACCGTAAAAAGCTCAGCGTGGAAGATGTACTGAACTCTGAGATGATCACCTATCCGCTGAAGAAGTTCGACTGCTGCGCCAACGCAGACGGCTCGTCCTGCATAATCGTTGCCGGCAAGGATGTAGCCAGTAAGATAACCCAAAAACCCGTTTGGATAATGGGGCTTGGTGCGGCCAACGACACCACCTCCATGAGCGGCCGCAAGGTGCTTACCGGACTTAAAGCAGCCAAAGATGCGGCAGATGTAGCCTACAAAATGGCCGGAGTCGGGCCTGAAGACATCGATGTTGCTGAAGTACATGACTGCTTCACCATATCAGAAATACTGGCCTACGAGGACCTTGGCTTTGCCAAGCCCGGCGAAGGCATCAAGCTGCTGGAGGATAAAGAAACCTACCTCGGAGGCAAAATACCGGTAAACGTTGACGGAGGGCTCCTGTCGAAAGGACACCCAATTGGTGCCACCGGAGGTTCGCAGGTCAGGACCATCTTCAGGCAGCTCAGAGGTGAAGCTTCAGATATCCAGGTGGATGGAGCCAAAATCGGACTGGTTCACAATATCGGCGGTACGGGAATCTACGGTAACGTGACTATTTTGGGGGTGTAGCGAAATGGGTTTTGAAAGATTTGGAGTAGTAAGTTTTGCCTCAGAGACACTGGCCTCTGATTTCATAACATATCTCGACGAAGGCAAGGTAATGGCCACCAAATGCCGCGCCTGTGGTGAGGTCTACTTCCCGCCGAGAATGCAGTGCACCAGTTGCTTTTCCACCGACATCGAATGGTTCGACGTAGGCGAGGGCAAGCTGGCTACCTACACGGTCGTGAAATACGGTCCGCTAGGATTTGAGGACGACACTCCTTACACACTGGCGTTGACAGAATTCCCGAGCGGTGTAAAAGTGTTCGGGCGGCTGGATAAGGCAATCGCAGAAGATGACATCAAAATCGGAATGGCACTCAAGCCGGCAACGGTAAAACTTCCAGATAACAGAGTGTCTTACGAGTTCAAGAAGATTTAGCTATCTTATCTTGACTGTAACTTAACAATAACTATATAAATAACTTAGCCGAAGACAGCGGGTGTAGCGAAATGGGTTTTGAAAGATTTGGAGTAGTAAGTTTTGCCTCAGAGACACTGGCCTCTGATTTTGTAACATATCTCGACGAAGGCAAGGTAATGGCCACCAAATGCCGCGCCTGTGGTGAGGTCTACTTCCCGCCGAGAATGCAGTGCACCATCTGTTTCTCCACCGATATCGAATGGTTCAACGTCGGTCAGGGCAAACTGATTACTTATACCACGGTTATGTACGGACCTTTGGGATTTGAAAACGACACTCCCTATACGCTGGCGCTAGTGGAGTTTTCCGGCGGAAGACCGGTAAAAGGTGAGCTTCCTTACATGCTGCATTATGATGAATGCGCGCAATGCACTGCCCACTCACCGAACTGCCCACTTGCGTTTAAGGTGTTCGGGCGGCTGGATAAAGCTATCGCAGAGGACGATATCAAAATCGGAATGGCGCTTAAAGCGATTCCAATGACACTGCCCGAGGATAGAATATCCTACGAGTTTAAGAAGGTCTAATACCAACTTTCTTGACCTGGCACATAAACAAATATATAATAGATAATTGCTTAAGACAGCGGGTGCCCGTAGATCAGGGCTTAATCTGAAACAGCCTGCCGAGGCGGAATTACTAAACTAGTATCTAGTAGTAAAGCCCTTGTTTTAAGCAAGGGCTTTATTTTTACCC
>DAOUZV010000057.1 GCA_030665485.1 Chloroflexota bacterium
ATGAAAGGCCAGAACACCGTGCCCTTTTCGCCCATCTGTATAAGCTGCACGATATATGTCTGGTGCTTCGGGATTGCTTCCAGGTTTTCCTCTATCAGCCGCACCCGTGGATCAATTAGAACCGGCTTGATTCCCTCACCAAAAGTGTTAATCAAAAAACTGAACAGTGGCTCGTTATCCTTAGTAACCGCATCAAGATCGGGCTTGGCAAACTCAATCTTTTTCTCGATGACTTTTACAGAGATATCCATCAATCCCTCTCCGGACTACAGCACCGCACCACCATCACATCGCTCAGCACAGGCAATCGACTAGCCAGCCTGTCCAAAACCGTGAGTGCCGACCAAGATAGCTTACGTGGCAGCTTTGATAACAGCAAACCCCAGTGAGGAAGCCCCCACAGTAGTGACACACCAGCCATCTTTTCGATACGTACGACTCTGTTCAGTAGCGCTTTTAGAAAGGCGTGGTCGAACTTGTAAACGTGGTCCGGCGGAATCTGCCACATCATCCTCTTGCCTCGACCCCAGTCAAATAGCTTCAATACTTTGTGTAAAGCGTGTCCCAGCTTACAGCTCAAACTGTCGTAGTTGGCAATTGATATTACCAGACGCCCATTGGATTTAAGTAACCGCATCATCTCTTTTAGCGTTGTCAGCGGATTGAAGAAGTGATCCAGCGCTCCCTTGCAGACAATGCGATCGAATAATCCCGACCTGAACGGCAGATGCTCACCTATACCTTGAACCAGAGCGATCGACTGTGTATCACGCGCTCTATCCAGCATCATCTCGGATGGGTCCAGTCCGATGACGATAGCGCCCAACCTGGCCAGTTCTCCCGCATCAGCGCCTATGCCACAGCCAACGTCCAATATCAGCATACCGTGTTTTGCGTCAACTGCGTCATGCGTGGCTTGCGTCATACGATCAAATACGTACGCCGTATCGGGGCATATAACATCAGGGACGACATCGCTGTCGTCCCACTTGGTGTCAACCCTTGGCTGCTTTTCACTCGTCATGGCAAATGGGCCGGCTTGCGGTATTTACTCCTGCCCTCATGGTAAAGGTCGCCGCCATAAACATCATGCGCCACAATAACCGGCAGGTTCTCAACCTGAAGTCTTCTTACCGCCTCCGCACCCAGATCGTCATAGGCAATAACCTCGGCCTTTTTTATCGACTGGGCGATTAGCGCACCTGCACCGCCTATTGCCACAAAGTATACCGCCTTATACTTCTCAATCGCCCTTTTAACATCATCAGAGCGTCCCCCCTTGCCTATCATCCCTTTAAGCCCGGCTTCCAGCAGGTGTGGAGTATATACATCCATGCGCATGCTGGTAGTAGGTCCGGCGGAGCCGATCACCTCGCCCGGTTTGGCCGGCGCAGGTCCCATGTAATAGATTATCTGGCCCGCAACGTCGAATGGCAGGCTTTCGCCCTTATTAAGAGCCTCTATCATCCGCTTGTGCGCCGCATCGCGCGCGGTATAGACGACACCGCTGATAGCAATCCGATCGCCCGCCTTAAGGCTCTCTACCATCAAATCGTCAATTGGCGGTTCCAAAGTCAACATTGTAAGTTCCTAAAGTACGATTTCTTTATGCCGTGCGCTGTGACACTGCACAGTCATCGCAACCGGCAGGCTGGCTATATGAGCCGGAAAAACCTCTACGTGGACGGCCAGAGCCGTGATAATGCCTCCGAATCCCTGCGGTCCTATGCCCAGCGCATTAATCTCCGTAAGTAGCTCTTTCTCCAGTGCAGCAACCTCAGCATCAGCGTTTGGGCCTCCGACTTCGCGCACCAACGCCTTTTTAGAAAGCAGCATCGCCTTATCAGCGGTACCCCCGATGCCAATACCCACGATTATCGGCGGGCACGGACTGCTGCCGGCTTTATCCACAGCATCCACCACAAAATCAACTATGGCCGTGCGTCCCTGCGCCGGGGTAAGTGCGACAAACCGCGTCATGTTCTCGCTTCCTCCGCCCTTTGGCATAACTGTAATCTTAAGCTTATCTCCATCTACGATGTTGGTATAAACAACGGGCGGTGTGTTATCTGAAGTATTGGTTCGAGATGAAAAGGGATTGGCGACCATCGACTTACGTAAATATCCTTCGGCATACCCCTGCCTCACGCCCTCCTCAACTGCCAAGGCCAAACTCCCACCGACCACATGCACATCCTGCCCTATTTCGATAAAGATCAAAACTGTACCGCAGTCTTGGCAGAGCGGCGTTTGCTTTTGTGCGGCAACGTCCGCGTTTTCAATTATCTTGCCTAAAACTTCTTTGCCCAGAGGTGATTCTTCCTCATTCTGCGCCTTTTTCAGTGCATCCAGAACGTCATCAGGCAGATAGTAATTGGCCTGCTTGCATAATTCAGCGACAGCCTCAGTTATCTTGTCCGATTGGATTTCTCGTATTGACATAGACGATTCCTAGCGCAGCATCATAGTAAAACAGTGAAGCGTCACAGTCAACCAGTTAAGGAACTTTATGTGCAGAATTACAACCAATGTATCGAGTTATTGAGCAATACAAATAGTTTCATTGTTCATAATAAGATTAAGCAGTTGGAAAACCATCTGGTGCAGCTTGCACGCTTAACGGCTATTCTGGTCAGGCGGTGTGGGTTGTGGTATTCTTGGCGGTAGCTTTATGGAGATTCCGGCGCGAGGAGTTTTAGGTGAAATCGACTTCTCAGAGTCAAGCATGTGACTAATCTATGAAATCAAATAAGGAGTAACCATGAGCGACGCGACAAAAGACTATCGTTTTGCCATTCAAACGTCCAACATTTCCAGAAAATTCGGGGATTTTATAGCAGTAGATGGCATAGATTTATCTATTAACAGAGGAGAGTTGTTTGCATTGCTGGGACCAAATGGTGCTGGTAAGACAACCACGATCAAAATGCTGTGTTGTCTGCTCAGACCGAGTAGCGGTACAGCCACGATCATGGGTCACGATACACAGAAAGATCCCATAGCAGTAAAACAAATAATAGACCTCTCACCACAGGAGACCGCAATCGCCGAGCATCTTAACGCATGGGAGAACCTGAGCTTGATGGGTAGGATACACGGATTTGGTAAAGAAGAGGTGAAAAAGAGGTCAGAGGAACTTCTGGAGATGATGGGCCTGACTAACCGGGCAAAAGAGCAAGTGAGGAAATATTCAGGGGGGATGAAAAGAAGGCTTAGCATTGCTATGGCTCTTGTTTCCGATCCTCAGGTGTTATTTTTAGACGAACCCACCCTTGGCCTGGATCCTCAGTCAAGAAGAGGCACATGGGAACATATCGCAGAGCTCAAGGGGGAAAAGACGATAGTGCTTACAACCCATTATCTGGAAGAAGCTGACAACCTAGCAGATAGAATAGCGATAATAGACAAGGGTAAGATTATTGCTCTGGGAACTCCTGATGAGTTGAAGGATAGCATCTCTGATATGCAGGTAATGGCTATTAAAGCAAAAAACTTGACCGATGACACCGTTGAGGGATTACGGATGATATACCCAGAAACGAGAGAAGTCGTGAATGGGATTGAAATTAAGGCGAAAGAACTGAATTTCAACGAGATAGTAGATTATTTACGGTCCAAGGGGGTTGTTATCGAATCCACATCTCAAAAACAGATCACTCTGGACGATGTATTTCTGCATCTTACCGGGAAGGAGCTGAGAGAATGAGATTCATGATATTGGCCCAAAGAAATTTCAAGGAAATGTTCCTCGACTATCTATCCTTGGGTTTGGCAATGGGTCTGCCTGTAGTTATGCTGCTGATACTATCCCCCATCAGTAGGGTTGAAGTCATGTTCTCTCCTGCCAATTTAGCACCAGGAATAGCTCTCTTTGCTTTCGTCATGCTGCAATTCAGTTCGTCTATGATACTTGCTAAAGACAGAGATAGCGCGCTTTTGTCAAGGCTGTTGACTGCGCCGCTCAAGTCAAAAGACTTCATTTCAGCCTATTCCCTGCCATACATACCAATAGCGATCATCCAAATGGTTCTGGTTTTTGGCATAGCAGCTTTACTCGGGCTGGAGACAAGCGGGAATTTGGGCATCGTTTTCCTCGTCCTTTTTATCATGTCTATGGGCTACATAGGCCTAGGAATGGTTGCGGGTTCGCTTTTTACTTACAAACAGGTGCCTTATGCTTATACAACAGTACTCCTCCTAACAATTTTTGGAGGAGCCTGGTTCGATTTAGCAGTGTTCGGAAGCGGATTCCAAAGCGTAATGAATGTTTTGCCTTTCGCTCATGCCCTTGATGCGGCCAGAGATGTGATGGTTCAAGGGGCTGGTTTCAGTGACATTGCTGTAGATTTCTATTGGGTTTTGGGCTATACCATAGTGTTCTTTGCTCTGGGTATTTTCCTGTTCAGACGCAGGATGGTGGAATAAAAGGCTTATTGGAACTTAAACCTCATCCGTGGATTGATTACTCGTATCCATCCCACTCCGCACCACCATCATCAGGTAGGTCTTCCGGCATCTCGCCCTGCTCCATCCTCTCAATAGCCTCGTTCATCTCCGGGCCAGCGTCCTCGCCCATCTGGTCCTGCATCTTGCGCATCAGCTTGGCCATACTCTTGGGGTCATTCTGATCCAGATCGCCCCAGCTTGACGGATCAGCCAGCTCCTCCAGTCGAGCTTCTTCAGACTTTACGATGGCCACGCGTGAGAAGAGGCGAACAAGGTTGCCACTACCACAAGAGTCGCATACAAGCGACTTGGGTTCGGCAGAGAAGCTACGAAGAAACACGGTTGTTTTGCGTCTGCAATCTTTGCATCCATACTCATATATCGGCATGTCTTTAACTCAAATCCAAATCGGTAACCAAATCCCTAACCGTCTGTGCCGACTTTCCAAGTGCCACTTTTTCATCAGCCGTCAGCTCAAATTCTAGAATCTGTTCAACACCACGGGCTCCTACCTTGGCGGGCACTCCCAGATATATTCCACTCAGGCCAAATTCGCCCTCAAGATAAGCCGCAACTGGCAGTATGCGCTTGCTGTCCAGCACAACGGCCTCGGCCATTTGCGCCGCAGAAACACCGGGCGCATAGAAGGCACTTCCGTTTTTGAGCAAGCTAACAATCTCCGCTCCACTATGTACCGCCCGATCGACAAGCCTATCTATCTCTTCTTTTGATAACAGCTCGGTTATGGGCACACAACCAACAGTGGTCAACCTGGGAATAGGTGCCATGGTATCACCATGCGCACCTAGTATGCATGCAGATACGTCCTCGACTGATACATCGAGCTCAGCCGCGATTATAGCCCTGAACCTGGCCGTATCCAGCACGCCAGACATACCCATAACGCGGTTTTTAGGCAGATTGGAAAGTTTAAGCGCCAGATAAGCCATGGTATCAAGAGGGTTGGTCACCATAATGATAACGCAATCGGGCGAATGCTCAAGCACCTGAGGCACCACGCTCTTTATCACCTCAGCATTGGTAAACGCCAGATCACGCCGGTCCATACCCGGCTTTCTCGCTGAACCGGAGGTAATCACCACAACATCAGACCCCGCCGTATCTTCGTAGTTGTTGGTGCCGGTAATATTGCTGATGGAGCCTACGACGGGGTGACTGTGCATCATGTCTACCGACTTGCCCTGCGGCATACCATTGACGATATCCAATAGCACCACGTCGGCGTATCCCCCCTGCGCCACACGTTGCGCACACGTTGCTCCCACATTGCCAGCCCCTATAACAGATACCTTGCTGCTCACTACTTAACTCCTACTACTTTAAACTCTTCATTCTTTCGATTACCGCATCAGCCACTTCCGATGTTCCCACCGCTGTAACATCGTCGCGGTCCTGTTTCAAATCGTATGTGACATACTTGCCTTCGGCTATAACTTCAGCCATCGCCTGCTCCATCTTATCCGCAGACTGCTTGTGTCCCAGATACCTCAGCATCAGCACGCCGGAAAGCATCGTTGCCATGGGATTTGTTTTGTTAAGCCCTTTATATTTGGGTGCACTGCCGTGAGTAGGCTCAAAAACGGCATACCCATCACCAATGTTGGCACCAGGAGCCACGCCCAGCCCACCAACAAGCCCAGCACATAAGTCAGAAACTATGTCCCCCAAAAGGTTGGGCAGAACGAGCACATCGTACTGGTCTGGATTGCGCACTAGCTGCATACATGCGTTATCGATAATTACATCGTCAAACTCGATATCGGTGTATTCTCTGGCAACCTCACGCGCCACGGACAAAAACAGCCCGTCGGAATACTTTAGGATGTTGGCCTTATGCACAGCAGATACTTTCTTCCTGCCGTTTTTGCGGGCATACTCAAAAGCAAACTGCAATATCCGCCTGCTGGCCTTTTCCGAGATAACCTTCAGACTCACACCTGAGTCTTTGTCTATCTCCTTGCCCTCGTTTTCTTTGACCAGCGCAATGAGTTTATCAAGCCCGCCTGTGCCCTTTTCAAACTCAATGCCGCAGTACAGCCCCTCCGTATTCTCACGAACGATGACCAGATCAACATCGCTGTATCGCGAGAGCACACCAGCGTAGCTTTTACACGGCCGCAGGCAGGCGTAAAGATCAAGCGTCTGCCGCAAGGCAACGTTTACACTGCGGAAACCGGTGCCGATTGGAGTGGTAATAGGCCCTTTAAGCGCAAACCTGTTCCTTTTTATAGACTCAATGACGTGGTCGGGAAGCGGTGTGCCGTACTTTTCCATCACACCCTCGCCTGCTTCCTGCTCATCCCATTTAAAGGTGATTCCGGTTGCCTCAAGCACACGCGCCGTGGCACGGATCACCTCCGGCCCAATGCCATCGCCGGGAATCAAAGTTATATCGTAAGACATAGAGTTTTACTCACTCTCTTTATAGCTTAAAATCGCCGTGCTTCTTTATATAGGGTACAAGCCCGCCCTCATCCAAAATCTTGAGCATGGCCTCAGGTACTTTACTGAATGTGAGTTCGATTCCACTGGTCAGGTTTTTGATAACACCGGCAGCCAGATCAACCTCAAGCGCGTCTCCCTGACCAATCTTATCAGTATCGCAGATGAGCACCGGCAAACCAATGTTTATCGCGTTTCTGAAAAAGATGCGTGCAAAAGACTTGGCCAGCACCGCTGTAACACCCGCCATTTTGATGATAACCGGCGCATGCTCGCGGCTTGAACCCAGCCCAAAGTTGTTACCTGCGACAACGAAATCACCTTTTGCTACCTTTGATGCGAAATCGGGATCAGCATCCTCAAGCACGTGCTTGGCAAGCTCCGGCAGATTGCTCCTCAGATGAAAATACCTGCCCGACGCAATCAGGTCTGTAGATATATCATTGCCAAACTTGTGCGCTACACCCTTTAGCACTACACCACCTCCCGCGGATCAGTGATGCGCCCCGTCAGCACAGAGGCCGCAGCCGTGGCCGGGCTTGCCAGATAGATATAGCTGTCGGGATTACCCATCCTGCCCAAGAAATTGCGGTTGGCAG
>DAOUZV010000173.1 GCA_030665485.1 Chloroflexota bacterium
AAGCGTATGCCTTATCTGGTCTTTGGGTGTACCGTACAGGTTACCGTAAACTTTTGCCCATTCCAGGAAATCGCCGTGGTCTATCATTAGCTTAAATTCATCTTGAGCGATGAAGTGGTAGTCGATGCCATCTGTCTCTCCTTGGCGCTTGGTGCGCGTGGTCGAGGTTATGGTGTGGTATATAGAGTTATTCAGCTTCTTAATCGCAGTAATCACCGTATCCTTGCCCACGCCTGAAGGGCCGGATATGACGATAAGTAGGGGGTTACTGATCATCGGCCTCCTCGATCAATGTCCTGCCCATATGTCCTGAGCGGCTTGCGGCAACCCTGCCTGCTATCGTTTCCGGGGTCAGCGCGGCAAGCACCAGATGTCCGTTGTCCATCACCAGCACCGCTTTTGTCTTTCTGCCGCTGGTCATGTCTATCAGCAGCCCCTTTGCCTTGCCCTCCTGTATCAAACGCTTTGTCGGCGCAGATTTGGGAGAGACGACGGCAATAACGCGGTTTACCGCCAGAATGTTGCCGAATCCTATGTGAATCAGTTCTGTATTCATGTGTGACCTTCTTTAAAACTTAACGGGTGCTTAACATATTTAGATCCTGCCAGAAACCGGGGTAGGAGGCGTTTACCGCCTCAGCATTATATACCACAGTGTCACCTGCGGCAACGAGTCCGGCCACGCCAAGAGCCATGGCCAGCCGGTGGTCGCCGTGGCTGTCGCACTCGGCACCGGTCAATTTTCCGGTTCCATGTATGACCATGCCATCAAGCAGTTCCTCTATTTCAGCACCCAGCTTTCTCAGCTCCGTGGTGGTCGATGTTATCCTGTCGCTTTCCTTTACCCTCAGCTCGCCGGCATCCCTGATGGTTGTCTTTCCTTTGGCCATGGCCGCCGCCATGGCCAACACCGGTATCTCATCAATCAACCGCGGTATCAGCTCTCCGTCTATGTCTATCGCCTTGAGCTCGCTCGACTCTATAATAATATCCGCTATGGGCTCTCCGCCCTCTTTACGTTCGTTTTCTATCCTTATCTTGGCGCCCATGGCTTTGAGTACATCTATTACGCCGCTGCGTGTCGGGTTCATACCGACGCTGGTAATTTCTACCCTTGCGTCGGGGTGGATTGCTCCCGCCACCAGCCAGTACGCCGCGGCGCTGATGTCACCGGGCACGGTTACATCCATGCTTTTTAGCGATTTCGAGGTAGGCAGGCACCTGACTTCGTTTCCGCTTATATTCAGTGCAACTCCCATCGCCCGCAACATGCGCTCGGTGTGGTCCCGGGACTTTACTGGCTCTATTATGGTGGTGCTGCCCTGCGCGTACAGTGCGGCCAGCAGTATCGCCGATTTGACCTGCGCGCTGGCTACGGGCATCTCGTAAGCAATCCCGCGCAGCTCCGATCCCTGGATCACCAGCGGCGCTAGGCCGTCGCTGCTTTTGCCCCAGATGCTGGCTCCCATAAGCCGCAGCGGCTCAATTACCCGGTTCATGGGCCTTGTCCGCAGCGACTCGTCACCGGTGATGGTGGAAAGAAAAGGCTGTGCCGCTAGCAAGCCCGATAACAAACGCATAGTGGTGCCGCTGTTGTGCGCATCCAGAATATCCTGTGCCTCGCGCAAACCGCTTGAGCCCACACCATGCACAACCAGCTTGTCGGGCCCAACCTCTATATCTACACCCAGTGCTTGAAGGCAAGTAATCGTGCTCATAACGTCGTCGCCGGGTAGATAGTTGCTGATTTCGGCGGTGCCATCGGCAATGGCGTTGAGGATTACCGCCCGGTGCGATATGGACTTGTCGCCCGGCGGGACAGCCCGTCCGGCAAGTGTTTTTACCTGTTCTATCCTCTGCTCCATTTTCTAAAATGCCCTTCAAAACAAGTTGATGCTAGCTATTATAGGCACGTAATTTGTCATAAGCAAGTTTTGCGTCTGGGATTGCTAATTTACTCTCGCCTGTGTTACAATTGCAGCGGTATTTTTGGAGGTTCACCTATGTTCATTCCCCAAGGCTCAATTGGGAGTTATGTGGCACAGGTCGATAAGATAAGTTCTGATAGTACTAGCTGGAGCGATGCCTGGCGGGTTGCCGGCGTTGGCTTCGGCGTCGTTTTTCTGGTGCTTATTATTCTTGCGGTGGCAATTTGGATAACCGGCATTGTGGTCAATAAAATAGAGACTAGGGAAAAGAATAAAGAAACAAAAGAAGCAGAAGAAAAGAAAGCTTAAGTTAAAGAAAGGAGAGGCAAAGTGGCAGAAGAGATCATTGAGGCCCCCATGGTGGGTAAAATTATTGATGTAATGGTAAAGGCCGGCGACAGCGTTGCGGAGGGAGATGTCGTTTGCACGCTGGAGTCAATGAAAATGGAAAATCCTCTGGTAGCCCCTGTAGACGGTACGGTTAAGGAGATAAAGGTGGCTGCCGGCGATACGGTTCAGGCTGGAGACGAGATAGCTGTAATAGAATAATTAAGGGAAACTGGATGTTTGGATTAGAAACTGGCTTTGGTGAGTTCTTCACCAATTATCAATACCCGGTAATGGTTGTTATCGGGCTTGTTTTAATTTACCTGGGCATCTCCAAGAAGATGGAGCCGCTGCTGCTAGTTCCCATAGGCCTTGGCATCATCCTGGTTAATCTGCCCTGGCCTAACGAGGGCCTGATGGCATATAGGTTATTAGATGGTGATGTCGTAGAGTATTACAAGTTTGTGGACCTGCCCGCAGAAATACGCGAGCTTGCCGAGCCCGCAGGCTTGATGTCGCGCATATTCCACTACGG